>JAFGWO010000106.1 GCA_016937135.1 Pseudomonadota bacterium | reverse complement strand
TTCCAGCTCGGGCTTCTTTCGCGGAAAAGGGACCTTAGCCTCCAGATGAGCCGGCCGGTGCCTTCCATGGCCTCCCTGGCGGAAGAATTTATTTCCGGTCTGCCCTTTGAACTGTCGGGTTCCCAGAAGCGCGCCCTGGATGAGATCGGGGGGGATATGGAGAGGGAACATCCCATGCATCGCCTTTTGCAGGGGGACGTCGGTTCAGGAAAGACCGTCGTGGCCTACATTGCGATGCTGCGGGCGGCCGCGGCCGGAAGGCAGGCGGTCCTGATGGCCCCCACCGAGGTTCTGGCCCGGCAGCATTACCGGACTTTTCTCGAGTGGTCGGAACAAACCGGGATCCAGGTGGGGTTTTTCACCGGTAACATGGGAAAGAATACGCGACAGGAACTCAGGGAAAAGACCGAAAGGGGGGAGGTGAGCCTCCTTGTCGGCACCCATGCCCTGATCCAGGAGGGTGTGCTTTTCAAGGATCTTGCCCTCGCGGTGGTGGACGAGCAGCACCGGTTCGGGGTGCTTCAGCGGATGGCACTCCGGGAAAAAGGGAAATGCCCCCATTTCCTGGTCATGACGGCCACCCCCATCCCCAGAAGCCTTGCCATGGTCCTTTACGGGGATCTCGATGTCTCCGTTATCGACGAGCTGCCGGCGGGGAGAAAGCCGGTGAAAACCGTCCTTTTCGAAGACTCCGATCGGGCCCGCATGTATCTGAGGATCGCCAATGAGGTGCGGGAGGGCGGACAGGTTTTCATCGTTTACCCCTTGATTGAGGAGTCGGAGAAGATCGAGTCCCTGGCGGCCTCGGCCATGGCGGAAAAATTGAGAAAAAACATCTTTCCGAATCTGGAGATCGGCCTGCTGACGGGGCGTGTGCCCTCTGCGGAAAAAGAGGAAACCATGGCCCTTTTCCGTTCCGGTAAGATCCAGGTCCTTGTCGCGACGACCGTGATCGAGGTGGGGATCGATGTCCCCGATGCTTCCCTCATGGTTATCGAGAATGCGGAGCGTTTCGGTCTGTTTCAGCTGCATCAGCTCCGGGGCCGTGTCGGCAGGGGGCAGCGGGAATCCTCCTGCATCCTCATGGCCGGAAAGAATATCGGCGAGGAGGCCTTGAAAAGGTTGAGGACCCTGACTGCCACCAACAGCGGTTTCCGGATCGCTGAGGAGGATTTGCGGATGAGGGGCCCCGGGGATTTCCTTGGCGTCAGGCAGTCGGGACTTCCCTGCTTCAGGTTCGCGGACCCCTTTCGTGATGGTCGTCTCCTGGGGATGGCCGTGGATTCCGCCCGGAAGATCCTGTCTGAACCCGGAGGGCTCTCCGGAAGGCTCAGGGAAAAGGTGGCTGATTTCTGGTCTACGGCTTTTAATGCGGCGGGTTCGGGGTAACCCTTTATCAACACGGGGTTTTATGGGAAACCAGGCCGGGAGGAAGTTTTCCGGTAGACGTTCCGGTGAAAGGCCAAAACCGTAAAAACTGGCAAAAATAAAGACAAGTTATTGAATATAAAGGAAAATTTATTTGATTAAAAATTAATCAATTAGGGAAAAACCGTTTTTTGACCGTTGCCCCGCAAGTTTGTTCACAGGGTTTTCCACGGTTTTTCCACAATTCTTGTGGAAAGGGTGTTTCGGCCATTATTTTTCAGTCAGTTAGGAGGAGGATGCAATATGCCGGGTGTTGAGAGGACCTTGTCTATCGTTAAGCCGGATGGCGTGGAAAAGAATGTCATCGGGGATGTGATCCGCCGGTTTGAGGGGTCAGGGCTCGACGTCGTCGCCCTGAAAATGTTGCGGCTTTCCCCGGAAGAAGCGGGGAGGTTCTATTACGTCCACAGGGAGAGGCCGTTTTACCGGGACCTTGCCGGATACATGTCATCCGGACCCGTTGTGGTCATGGTTCTGGAAGGGGAAGGCGCCATCAACCGTGTCCGTGAGATCATGGGAGCGACGGATCCCGCCAAAGCCGCCCCCGGCACCATTCGGGCCGACCATGCCGAAAGCATCGAAAGGAATATCGTCCACGGGTCGGATTCGTCCGGTTCGGCGGATTTCGAGATTCCCTTTTTCTTCCCCGAGGTGGGGATTTTTTCAAGGTAAAAGGGGCCCGAACGGATGGTGAATTTCTTTGGCCTTTCCGTTGAGGAACTGGGGAGGGAGCTGGCAACCGGGGACCCGCGGGTCTTCCGGGTCGGCCAGGTCCTCCGCTGGGTCTACCGGATGGGTATTGATGAATTTTCGGAAATGACGGATCTCCCTGTCGGGCTGAGGGAGCATCTGGGGGCCCGGCTGACCCTGAACCCCATGAAAACGGAAGATACGCGGGTCGCCGGCGACGGCACCGTCAAATTCCTTTACGCCCTGGAGGATGGCGCCGGGATCGAGAGCGTCCTTATCCCCGATGACGGGCATTTCACCCTCTGCATCTCAACCCAGACGGGTTGCTCAATGGGGTGCCTGTTCTGTGAAACGGGGAGGGCCGGGGGAGGGAGGAATCTGACCGCAGGGGAGATCCTTTCCCAGGTCGTTTACGGCTTCCGCTATCTGGGGGAGCGCCTCATGCTTCGGAACCTGGTCTTTATGGGCATGGGCGAACCCATGAAAAACCTCGGGGCCCTCCTTCCAGCCCTGGAAATGATCCTGGACCAAAGGGTCCTGGATTTCAGCCCGAGAAGGGTGACGGTGTCGACCTGCGGCTGGGTGCCGGGGATTGACGCCCTTGGCCGCGCGGGTCTGGATGTGAATCTCGCCGTTTCCCTTAACGCGGCCGACGACGCGACGAGATCGCGCCTGATGCCCGTCAACAGGACCTATCCCATCGGCCAGGTCCTCGATGCGGTGAGGCGGTTTCCTTTGAAAAAAGGGAGAAGGGTGACTTTCGAGTATGTCCTCATCGACGGCGTGAACGACCGGCCGCGGGACGCGAGGGGTCTCGCGGCCCTCCTGGCCGGGATCCCCGCCAAGGTCAACCTTATCCCGTGCAACACAACAACGTCTTCGCTGAAGGGCAGCCCCGAGGGGAGGGCGCGGATTTTCCAGGAGATCCTGGTGGAAAAGGGGATCGTGGCGACCATGAGGGCGAGCCGTGGAGACGAGATCATGGCTGCCTGCGGGCAACTGAAAAACCAGCCGACGGAAAAGAGATATGACCGGAAAAACCACAAAAGGGAAACGGCGTAGAAAAAAGGAAGAAACCGGGATCCCCGGCGGACTGGAGGGCTCCATGCCCGACGAGGCCGTCCTGCCGGAAGAGGAGCTGGCAGATTCGGATGAGCTTCCGGTCCGGGAAGAGGAACGCCCTTCGACAGGGAACTCGGGGGGGAAACCTGCCCTGTACGATCCCGTGGCGGCCTATTACCAGGGGATCAGGAATTATCCTGTCCTCTCCCGGGAAGAGGAAAAGACGCTGGCATTAAAGTACCTCGAGAAGGGGGATGTGGACGCGGCCTACGGCCTTGTCACCTCAAACCTCAAGCTTGTCGTCAAGATCGCCATGGAATATCGAAGGGTCTGGAGGGAGATCATCGATCTTATCCAGGAGGGCAACATCGGCCTGATGCAGGCGGTGAAAAAGTACGATCCCTACCGGGGAGTTCGCTTCTCCTCATACGCCGCCTGGTGGATTCGGGCCTACATCATCCGGTACATCATGAACAATACCCGGATGGTCAAGCTTGGAACCACCCAGGCGCAGAGGACCCTCTATTTCCAGATGGGGAAGGAAAGGGAGAAGTTAAAACGCCTGGGGATCGAACCGGATTCCAGGGCCATCGCAAAGGCCTTGAATGTGAAGGAGGGGGAGGTCGACGAGATGTCCATGAGGCTGAGTTCAGGGGATCTTTCCCTGGAGGCCTCCCGGGGGCCCGACAACGATTATAACCTTATGGATACCATTCCCGCCCTTCAGGCCGACACGGAAAGCAAGGTGGCCGACGCCCAGTTAAAGCGTGTCTACCTTGAGAACCTGTCCGAATTTGTATCCGGTCTTTCCGAAAGGGACAGAAAAATTTTCAGGATGAGGTGGATGCGCGACGATCCCAAAACCCTTCAGGAGGTCGGTGAGGAGCTGGGCATCACTCGGGAGAGGGTCAGGCAGCTGGAAGCCAGGATTTTAAAGAACCTTCGATCCTACCTTGAAAGCGCGGGTCTTAATGCCTCGGATTTCTTTTCCTGACAGACTCCAACGCTTCGTTCCCCTCCTGGCGGTCCTTTTCTCTTTTACCGTGGCTCTTTCCACCCCTGTGGCGGCCGCTGATGACGAGATGGCCGCGATCCGGAGGACGGGTGAGGCCTTCGTCAGGGTCAGCAGGAAAATCACCCCGTCAGTGGTTAACATCCGGACCTTCAGGAAGGTACCCCAACGGGAATTCGATTTCGCTGATCCTTTTTTTGGCGATATGTTCGAGCCCTTCCGGGATTTTTTCGGGCGGGAGTTCGGAAGGCGCTTCCAGGGCCGGCAGGAAGGCGAACTGGTCCAGACAGGCCTGGGGTCAGGGGTCATTGTGCGTCCGGAGGGCCTTGTCCTTACGAACAACCACGTCATCGAGGGCGCTCAGGAAATAAGGGTCACCCTTGACGACCGGACCGAGGTGCCCGCGTCCGTTGTCGGAAGGGATCCAAGGACGGACATCGCAGTTCTCAGGCTGCCCCCGGGGGAATACGCCTGGGCCCCTCTTGGCAATTCCGACGCCATCCAGATCGGGGAATGGGTTGTCGCCGTCGGCAACCCCTTCGGTCTGGGGCAGAGTGTGACGGTGGGGGTTGTCAGCGCCAAGGGGCGGGCGGATATAGGGATCACGGAGCTCGAGGATTTCATCCAGACGGACGCGGCCATCAATCCCGGCAACAGCGGGGGTCCCCTGGTCAACCTCGACGGGGAGGTGATCGGGATCAACACCGCCATCTTCAGCAAAAGCGGCGGATACCAGGGGATCGGATTCGCCGTCCCCTCCAACCTCGCCGCCCTCATCCTGGACAGCCTTCTCAAGACAGGACGGGTTATTCGGTCCGACCTCGCCCTGAGGGTTGAGGATATTCCTGAAAAGGGAGGGAAAACCGGGGCAGGGGTGGTTGTCGTGGAGGTGGTCCCCGGAGGGGTCGCTCAAAAGGCCGGCATATCCCTCGGCGACATCATTGTGAAGGTCAATGGGCGGGAGGTTCGGGGATCGGATTCCTTCTAT
>JAFGWO010000105.1 GCA_016937135.1 Pseudomonadota bacterium | reverse complement strand
CAACCCCGGCCGGCGAATACCTGCTCGATCACGCCGCCTGCGAGGGGTGCGGCGCCTGCCAGGTTGTCTGCCCGGCGGACGCGGTCTCCTCAAGGGATTCGGTCAACGGCAAATGGTTCGTTTCGGGCACCCGCTTCGGCCCGATGGCCCATGCCATCCTCGGATACGCGGAGGAAAATTCCGGCCGCCTGGTGACCCTTGTCCGTAACCTCGCCACAGACCTTGCCTCCGGACAGGCCGGGAATCCGGAAACCCCGGACAGCCTTTCCGGCAGGATCATCATCGACGGCTCCCCCGGGACCGGATGCCCGGTGATCGCCTCGGTAAGCGGCGCCAATTTCGCTGTCGTGGTTACGGAACCCACCGTTTCCGGCCTCCACGACCTGGTCCGGGTCTTCGACCTCACCAGACATTTCAGGGTGGCGACGGGCGTCATCGTCAACAAGGCCGATCTGAACGAGGAGATGACGGAAAGGATCAGAACCGCCACCCTCGAGGCCGGCGCCAGATTCCTCGGGACCGTGCCCTACGACGCCGCTTTCACGAGGGCCCAGATCCGGAGACAAACCCTCCTGGAGCAGGGGGACGGCCCGGCAGCCCAGGCGGTTCGGGAGATATGGGAAGAGATCGCCGACTCCCGGTAAACGCCAGTTCCTGAAAACCGGCCATAAACAGGAGAACCTCACTTATGGATTCAGACCTTGAACTCCTCAAGGAACATTTCGGGGGCTGGTGGTGCGGGATCAGATTCGGAAAGACGGATCGCCCGGAAAAGCGGCCCGCCTCCAGTCCCATGCGCTTTTGCGAGGCGGTGGCATCCTCCCGCACGGGACCCATCACCCTGCGGCCCGAGACCCTCGACTGCCCCGGGGGCAGCCGCTGCCTGGGGTGGGGCAGCGATGACGACAAGATCGCCCGGATGATGGCGGAAAAGGGCAGCCTCGATCCTGAAACGGCCCGGCGGATCCTGGACAACACCCCGCGCCTCCAGGACAAACCGGAAGAGGTGACGCTGGGTACCTTTGAGTCCCCTGACGTGGTCCTTTCCTACCTCCAGCCCGACGCGGTCATGCATCTTGTCAGACAGTGGCAGATCCACGAGAACGGCCGCCCGGTCCAGGTCGAGATCTCAGGCTTCCTGTCTGTCTGCGGGGCCTTGGCCGTGAAGGCCTTTTTGACGAACAGGATCTGCATCTCCTTCGGGTGCCTTGACGCCAGGGAATTCGGGTGCATAACAAGGGACCGGCTCGTCGTCGGGCTCCCCGTGGAAATGGTCCATAAAATTGTGGAGACACTGAAGGGATAGGATGGAGAAAGGAAACATCGTGACGGGGTGAGCGCGTGGGCAGGTGGGGGCGAAAAGGCTTCCGGGTCATTCCCCGGCAGGCTGAAAAAAAGCGTTCATCGTTTATTGTATATTGTTTATCGAGGGGGGCTTTACCGCAGGGTCGTGTCCCACTTTCTCAAGTCCTGATAAAAAAACAAAACATATGGCGGTTTGCAGAATCTTTCCGGAAACAAATAAAGGCAGAAAACCCTGCACTCTTTGGACCTCAACCAACTTTCCCACACTGCCGGGGGTGGGGGAAAACATAAGAAAGGGGGACACGACTCCACGACTTACCCCGTTCTTTTCACTCCCCTTATGACCAGCCAGAGACAGAGGGATACTTCCGCGATGACGGCCGGGACTGCAACCGTCAGAGTTAAAAGGGCCTCATGGCCTGGGAAGAGGAAATTCCCGAAACTCTCGGCGAGGTAGCCCAGCGAGGCAAGCACCATCAGGACCCCGAGGATCCCCGGGAAAAGGTCGGACTTAAGCAGCAGGTATCCGAGAAGAAGGCAGTGAAACCCGAAAAAAGCCCCTCCGATAAGATACCCGTACCGGTGGGTCTCGAGGGACAAGAGGGCCAATGAATTAAGCTGGTCGGCATTAAAGACGGACAGGTAGCCGGCGCCGCTCAGTAAAATTAAAACCGCAAAATGGTTGAGCAGATTGACGCTCGCAATGGCCGGGTGAGCGAGCACCCTTAAAAAGGCGGCGATGATAGACAGCGTCCGGCTGACAGGTTTGAGGAGCAGGTAGAAAAGAACGGCCACCACAAGGTCGCTGATAAAGGCGACGAGGTCCGCGGCGAAACCGAAGCGGAAAAGACCTTCGTTGGCGAGGATTTTCCCGGCGGTCGCGGCGGCATCCCCTGGAACAACGAGGACATGGCGGACAAAGCCCTCGGCAAAACCGGCGCAGACAATGACGATAAGATAAAGGATCCCCGCGGCCCTGGCCAAAACCAGTCCGGACGGTTCCGTACCTTGAGCTTTCATCCCAACCCCTCCCTTCGCTTTTTCCCCGGCATGCGCCGGTTGAACGTTCGCCGGCTCGCCTTGGCATGATTTCAGGGGGGTAAAAATAGCAGGTTTAAAAAATTCCGCGAACCTGCGACGCGATACCCCTACGGGCAATAATATCCACAAAATTGCATCAAGGATTGATGGAAGTTATACTCGAACCAAAAAAGTGGGCAATTGGCGGCTTCCCCGAATTGGGGACGATCCCCGGAAAAAAAGGAAGGGTGTGCCTTGGCCGGACCCGCAAGACAAATCGAAGGGGTCATGTGGGCCGCCTTGATTTTCGCGTCCCTGTACCTTGTCAGCACGCAGAATTTCCTTCTGTTTCACATCCTGGTGGAGTCAGCGAGCATCCTCATTGCCTTTGCCGTTTTCATCATCGTCCTGAACACAAAACATTTCCTGGAGAACCGCTACCTCCTGTTTCTGGGGCTGGCTTTCCCCTTCATCGGCCTCCTGGATTTTCTCCATACGCTGGCATACAAAGGGATGGATATTTTCCCGGGATACGACTCCAACCTCCCCACCCAGCTCTGGATCCAGGCAAGGTATCTTCAAAGCGTGACACTGCTCGTTGCCCCGATATTCCTCTATAAAAAGATACGGGTGACGTTTGTGTTCTACCTTTTCGCCGCCGTCACGGCTGCGCTTCTCCTCTCCATTTTTGTCCTTGATATATTCCCCGACTGTTTCGTCGATCCCCAGGGGCTGACCGGTTTTAAAATCATCAGTGAATATATCATATCCGGCATCCTGATGATCAGCCTGGTCCTACTTATCCGCAGGCGTGATTTCTTCGGCAAAAGGATGTTCTTTTTTGTCGCATCCTCCATTTTTGTAACCATCCTTTCGGAACTGTTTTTTACCCTCTATGACGATCCTTACGGTCTTTCCAACACATTAGGGCACTTGCTGAAGGCCCTTGCCTTCTTCCTGATCTACAAGGGTCTGATCGAGGCTGCTCTTGTGGAGCCATACAGCGGCTTATTCAATAATCTGAGAAAAAGCGAGGAAAACCTGCGCCATGCCCAGGTGGAACTGCGCGGCAAGAACGAGGCGCTCCAGTCCTTTGTCTATGCGGCCGGCCATGACCTTCGAACACCCCTCACCAGCGCGACGGGATATGTCGATCTGGTCAGGCGAAAATTGACCGGGAACACCAGCGCTGAAAACATGAAAATGCTGGAAATCGCCCGTTCCAGTCTCACCCAGCTTGCCGCCATGCTCGGGGACCTCCTGAGATTCGCTTCCCTGGAGGATTCATCGGAGGAGAAAAAGACCATCGACCTGAAAGGAATTCTAGACCGGATCACTTTGGAAAAGAGGGAGGAGATTGCCAGGCTTGGGGCAGAGATAAATATCCGCGACGGTATGCCGCCGCTATACATGCCGGAAACAAGGGCCTACCAGGTATTCATGAACCTGATCTCCAATTCCCTGAAATTTTTCAGGGAGGGAGTCCCTCCCCGCATCGAGATCGGAACAACGGAGGTCAGGGACTTCCCGGCGCCGGCTACCCACCAGTGGTTTTTCGTGCGAGACAACGGGATTGGGATTTCGCCCGCCGCGCGTGAAAAGGTTTTCGAGATGTTTTTCACATCCGCTTACGGGGAAGATTCAGGCACCGGAGCGGGCCTTGCGATTGTGCGAAAGATCGTGGAAAAGGAAGGGGGCATGATCCGGGTCGAATCGGAACCCGGTAAAGGGACGACTATCTTTCTCCTGCTTCTGGTACAAAGAGAAAAACAAAACCCCTTGAAGAAACCGGACGGACATTGAATTTTCTCGCAAGGAAAGCCGGATGACCAAAGGAAAGCTCATTTTGGCCATGGCGCTGATATGGGGCACTTTACAGATAGTCTTGGGCAAAAGAAAAAGGGATTACGGCCCGGTTTCCGTAAGCCCCTGCTTTTACGTTCAAAGGAACAAATTTGGCTTTCGATATTGGAGCGCAGAGTCCACCAAAACCACATTTTCCCAAACTGGCAACAGATTTACCTCTGAACCCTGAACTCTGAACTCCCAAAAACAAAAGCCGTGACTTGCGTCACGGCCTTTTTATTTTTGGTAGCGGGGCCAGGATTTGAACCTGGGACCTTTGGGTTATGAGCCCAACGAGCTACCGGACTGCTCCACCCCGCAACAAACGAACGCGTTATCTATCATCAGAGAAATTTTTTGTCAAGAAAACCTCACTGGAAATGCCCCCGTCCGGCTCTTTTCTTCCCACTTCCCTATTCAGCCTTCCTGTTTTTCTCCCTTCATCCTTCATCCTTCTTCCTTCATCCTTTCTTTTTCCCTCCCTCCCCCCTTCCCCATTCCCGATCTGCTGCTCCCGGGCCTTTTGCACCTGCTTTTCCATCAGGACCATGATGTGCATCGCCTCGATGTCCTCACGGCCGTTCCGGCGCAGCCCATCCCTGATATGAAGAAGGCACCCCGGGCACGAGGTCACTACCACGTCGGCCCCGGAATCCGCGATATTTTTGATCTTCCGGTCGTTGATCTCCTTTGAGATGTCGTAGTGCTCCACGCCGAAGGAGCCTGCCAGTCCGCAGCACCGGTCCGCCTCCGCCATGGGGACGTATTCAACGCCCGGGATGGCCCGGATCAGATCCTCCGGTTCCTCCCGGATATGCTGGTGGCGCACAAGGTGGCAGGGGTGGTGGTACGTCACTTTAAGGGGCCTCTCCTCTACCGGGCCAAGTTCCCGGAGTTTTTCCAGCAGCCCGGCGTTATGAAGAAACACGTTGATGTCCTGGATGCCGGCAACGAACCTTTCGGCCTGACCTTTTTCCACCCCGGCCTCCATGAGGATCGGGACGTAGCTTTGGGTCAGGTGGCTGCTGCACGAAGCGCAGCCGGTGACGATGAAATCAAGGCCCCACTTGTTAAACGCCTCAAGGTTTTTCAGGGCCAGCTCCTTCGCGGTTTCCTGCGCCCCTCCGGCGAAGGCCGGGAGGCCGCAGCAGACCTGCTCGGGAGGCACGATAACCGTGGCCCCGAGCCAGTCCAGAAGCGAGAGGATGGCCTCGTTGTAATCCGTGTAGACGAAGTTCCCGGCGCACCCTGTGAAAATGCCGACCCTGGGCCCGGTCCCCTCGCGAACCTCTCCCCTGTAGCGATCCCGGAAGAAACGCTTTGCCAGGACGGGAAGGGTCCGGTCGCTGGCAATCACCGGCATGGGGAAACGCCTCCTCATCCCGGAGGAGGCAGGGATCCTTCGGAAAAGGAAATACTGGACGGTTCTTCCCATCCTCATGGCGTAGCGATATACATTCACCGCCCTGAAGAGATAGGTCAGGATAAGCCCCTTCACGGTTCGGAGACGGACGGCCTGAGGCACGTTCGTCCGGCCGCGGGACATGATGGATACGGTCTCGACGTTATTGGGGCACGCCTCCTCGCAGGCCCCGCACAGCAGGCACGTTTCCAGATATTCCTTGTACCTGCTGGTCCCGTCAA
This sequence comes from Pseudomonadota bacterium, assembly GCA_016937135.1. GTDB lineage: Bacteria > BMS3Abin14 > BMS3Abin14 > BMS3Abin14 > BMS3Abin14 > JAFGWO01. Next base: position 937 of record JAFGWO010000105.1, on the reverse strand, counting down.
GGTGACCCTGGGTCACGGCCTCGACGAGGGCCAGCTTGCCCCTCGGGGCCATGGATTCCTCCGGGCGGACGGTGAAGACGGGGCAGACGTACTGGCATGTGCCGCACTTGACGCACCGGCTGCAATCCCTGATCAGATGGGAAGTGACGGGAGACTTTTCGGCATCACTCATAGCTGCGCGGGATCTCCCTGCCGGCCGAGGCCGGCTGAAAATCAAAGCTCTTGTGGGGGTTGAAGATATCCCTGGGGTCTAAAGCCCGCTTGATCTTCCTCATCACCTCCTGGGACGCCTCGTTCAGCTCAAGGCCAAGGAAAGGGGCTTTGGAGATCCCGATGCCGTGCTCCCCGGAAAGGGAACCCTCCAGGGAAACCACGAGGTGGAAAATATCGCTCACCGCCTCGTCGCCCCTGGCCATCTCGGCCGGGTCATCGGGGTCCACCAGAACGTTCACGTGGACATTGCCGTCCCCTGCATGGCCGAAATTTACGATTTTGACGTCCCTTTTACGGGAAATTTCCTCTATGCCGTCGATGAGATCGGGGATCTTCATGCGGGGCACGGAAACGTCCTCGTTGATCTTCATCCTACGGATCTTCATGATGGCGGGGGAAATAGACCTCCTGGCCTTCCAGAGGGAATCCCTCTCCTCTCTGTTTCCGGCCTTAAAGACCATCGATGCGCCGATCTCCCTGCCGACCTTTTCCAGGATCCCGGCCTCCCTCTCCACGGACACGCTGCTCCCGTCAACCTCCACCAAAAGAAGGGCCGAGGTGTCTTCAGGGAGGTCCATTTCCAGATAATCCCTGACGCAGTCCACGGCGGACCGGTCCATGAATTCCAGTGTGGAGGGGATCACCCGGCTCGCCATGATTTTGGCTACGGCCCGGGATGCCATGCGAAGATCGGGGAAACCCATGAGCAGGGTCCCTATTGATT
>JAFGWO010000104.1 GCA_016937135.1 Pseudomonadota bacterium | reverse complement strand
CCGATCCGGAATGCGACCTCGACTATGTTCCCAACGTTGCGAGAAAGGCTAAAGTGAGCGCGGCCCTGTCCAACACCTACGGGTTCGGCGGAACCAACGCCAGCCTCCTGTTCAGGAAATTCGTCCCCTGATTTTGCCCTGATATCCTCCCTTATACCTCTATGACGCATTACAAGGTTCTGCTCATCGATCTGGATGGGACCCTTTTGGACGTTGAGATGTCCTTTTTCCTTGGTCCCCTGGTCTCCCGGATGCACGGTTTTTTTTCCGATCTCATCGGGTACCATCTGTTTCGGAAGGGGCTCTTTGCGGGGACCGAAGCGCTCATGTCCGAGCCCAGGCCGGAGGGAGAGACCAATGAAGAGGGTTTTTACCGGGTTTTTTCCCATGTCACGGGGCTGGGCCCTTCCGAATCCAGGGGACGTCTGGAGGATTTTTACACCCGGGCCTATCCTTCCCTGGGGGACTTTGCCCGACCTGTAAAAGGAGGGCCGGAATTTGTCCGGGCGGCCGCCGAAAGGGGTCTTGTCATGGTCCTGGCCACCAACCCCATTTTTCCTTTGAGGGCCAACCATGAAAGGCTGCGGTGGGCGGGGATCAGTCCGGCGCTCTTTGGCTTCATACCCGGTCTTGAAAACATGTCATCCTGCAAGCCGGGGATAAGGTATTTTCTGGATCTTGCCGCCCGCGCGGGGGTTGATCCCGGAGATTGCCTGATGATCGGCAACGACCCGGAGCAGGATCTCCCGGCGGCGGACGTGGGGATGGGCACCTTTCTTGTTGATGGAGAGATGGCGGACGGCGCTGCGCTGACAAGGGAGCCGGACGGGAGAGGGAGCCTGGGGGATCTGGCGGAAATGCTGGGGATTAAAATATCCCCTGGTCCAAAACCCGCTTCCAGTTGGAGGATTGGCGGTCAGTCCCATCCAACCGGCCCGGATCAGGGACTCGGGTCATAAGTCCTTGATCCGCACGGAAAGGGAAAACCCCGTTTTTCCCTTTTAGCCTCAAAAAAACAAGGGAGCCTGATGGGATATTCCACATACGACGGCGGGGAGCGGAAGGAGAATCGGGTCTTACCCTTTGCTCTTTTCCTCTTCACATTGGCCACCACAACGGCCGCCGGGGCCATTCAGCAGGGGGTCAATCCGATCTCGGATCCATCGGGCCTTCTCCGGGGATTGCCGTTCTCCCTGACCCTCATGGCCATTCTCCTGGTGCACGAAATGTCCCATTTCCTGGCGTCCCGGGCCCACGGGGTCCCTTCCTCCCTCCCGTTTTTTATCCCGGCTCCTTCCATCCTGGGGACCTTCGGGGCTGTCATCCGCATGAAGGGGGCGATCAGGGATCGCAAAATGCTTCTGGATATCGGGGCTTCCGGACCCATCGGGGGCTTCCTGCTGGCCCTGCCCGCCCTCCTGATCGGATTCGCCATGTCGCGGGTCGTTCCGTCCGGGGGAGGCGAGGGCGGCCTTGTCCTCGGGGACAGCCTTCTCGTGGCCCTCTCCGGCCATCTGATCTTCGGTGATCTGGATCCCTCGGCGCAGGTGATCCTGCACCCCGTGGCCTTCGCCGGATGGATAGGGATGTTCGTCACCTCCCTGAACCTCCTGCCGGTCGGTCAGCTGGACGGGGGGCACATCGTCACCGCTCTTTTTCCTTACCGGTCTGACCTCATCGCCCGCGTCTTTCACCTCATTCTTATCATCCTCGGGATTTTTTTCTGGGAGGGTTGGCTTGTCTGGGCCGTTATCCTCATTTTTCTGGGTGTTCACCACCCCCCTGTCCTTTTGCCGCAGGTCCCCCTCGGGCAGGGAAGGAAGAAAACGGGGCTGCTTGCGATCCTCATCTTCCTCATGACTTTCGTGCCCGTGCCGTTCACGATCCTGTGAATTGTGGACCCTGAATTGAGGATTTCGGATTGAGAATGGAGAAAAAAGTCAGAAGAAATGGCAGATCCTCATTGGCCGATTTTCCCTGCCGCGTGCTCCATCCTCAATTCTCAATTTTCAATTTCCAATCACCATCCTTGAATCCCTTGCCTAACTGTGGAATATTATCAGAGTATTTCCGGTCGAGAGGAGAGGACAGAAAGTGCGAAAACTGCTCAGGATACTTTGCTGCACAGGGATCTTTTCCATCCTGGTTTCGGGGTGCGTGGTCAGCGAGAAGGACTATCTTCTCAAGGAGGAAGAGGCCACGAGGTGCGCCGGGACCCTGCAAATGCAGGCAGAGGAAAACAGGGAACTCCGAAATGAGCTTTCCGCCTGCCAGAAAGGGTTGTCCGCCGCCGAAAGCCGCGTCGAAGGGGTGACCGAAAACCTTTCCCGGACAAGCGCCGAGAAGAATGAACTGGAGAAAATGCTGGCGGCCCAGCAGGCGGTCGGGGAGGAATTGAAAGACCAGAACTACAAACTCTCCAACCTTCTGCAGGAAAAGGAGGTTTCCCAATCCTCTGTCATCCGGGAAACCATGGAGATCAACAGGCGGCTTCAGGAAACCAATGTGAAGCTTCGGGAAAAACAGGCCGTCTCGGAAGGGGAAATGGGGAGGATGGAAAGGGAGCTCGATATCCTCCGGGCGAGGAATCTGGAGCTGGAAAGACAGAAGGATACGGAGCTCCAGAAATTGAAGGCGACCTATGATGAGCTCGTTGCCAGCCTCAAGGAGGAGATCGAGGCAGGAGAAATACAGGTTCGCAGGATGAAGGACCGGCTGTCCGTAAACCTCGTGGAAAAGATCCTTTTCGATTCGGGACGGGCTGATCTCAAGTCTTCGGGGGTCGAGGTGCTGGGCAAGGTCGGGACTGAACTGGCCAAAATCCGGGACAAACGGATCCAGATTGAGGGACACACCGATGATGTCCCCATTGGCGGCGCCCTCAAGGAGCGATTTCCTTCCAACTGGGAGCTTTCCGCGGCAAGGGCCATGGCCGTCGTCCATTTTCTCCAGGAAAAGACAGGAATAGAGCCCGAGAAGCTTTCAGCGGCGGGTTATGGGGAATATCAGCCCGCCTCCTCCAACGAGACCCCGGAGGGGAGGGCCGAGAACCGAAGGATCGAGATCGTCCTCCTGCCTCTTTATGAGCGCATCGGACAGGCCCAGGAAACCACGGAAGAAGGACCTTGAGGGGGCAGGACGGGCAGGCACGGGTTGATTTCCGGCGGGAGGGACAAGGCCACCTGCCGGGCCAGGGTCATTTAACATCAATTGAGAAAAGGGAGGCAAAAAGTGGCGACGCTCAGCAATTTCCTCGTGAAGACAACGGACGCTAAACTGCCGGATGTCAAGAAGGCCCTTGAGGCCGCCGGAATCAATGTCAGGAGCATCATCGTCATCCACAAGGAAACCGAACAGGCCGGGTCCGAAGAGGGGGCGGGGGAAAGCAAGGAGTCCTGACGCTTCTGACCGGACCTCAGGCCGCCATGGGAGGGTTCCGTCATGAAGATCAAGTACATTGGTCACGCCTGTTTCCTGGTTCTGACCGCAGACGGCATGAGGATCCTGACCGACCCTTACGAACCGGACTGTTACGACGGAGCGTTGAAATATCGCCCGATCCGGGAGGAGGCCGACGTCGTTCTGGTTTCCCACAGCCATCCCGACCACAGCGGGGCGGCTTATGTGCCGGGGAAACCCGTGGTGATCGACCGTCCGGGCCCTTCGTCCGTAGGGTCCGTCGAAATTTCAGGGATACAGGTCTGGCACGATGCTTCCGGTGGGGCCGAGCGGGGAGAAAACATCATCTTCCGGATCGCCGCCGATGACCTGGTTGTGTGCCATCTGGGGGATGTGGGCCACGGGCTCGATTCCGGGACCGCCCGAAAGTTGCGTCCGGTCGATGTGCTTTTGATCCCTGTTGGGGGCTATTTTACCGCCGACCAAAAAGCCGTTGATGACATCATCTCCGACCTCGACCCGGCGCTGGTCATCCCGATGCATTATAAAACCTCCGGGTGTGATTTCCCCATCGCCCCGGTGGAGGACTTTCTCAAGGGACGCGGGGACGTGTCGAGGCCCGGCTCCTCCGAGATCAGCCTGAAAGCCGGTGACGTCCCCGGAGGCACCCTGGTCCTGGAACCCGCCAATTTACCGTAAAGGACCCGATGACAGGGTATTGGAGGGCCGGGGTAACCGAAGGCGAGCCTTCATTTCCGGACATTTTCCGGACGGAAAACCGGAGCCGTTAAAATGTGCGGTTCCTTTCCCTTGACTCCCGTGCAGCAAAACCCCGTTATTCCGTCACGGGTATGTCATGGTGAGGCCTTGGACTGTCCTCGATTCGTTGCCGACTCCATGCTGGGCAGTCTTGCCCGGAAGCTGAGGATGCTTGGCATT
>JAFGWO010000103.1 GCA_016937135.1 Pseudomonadota bacterium | reverse complement strand
TGTTGTCCGAGCCGGTGAGGGCCTTGTGAAGATTGCTGTCCATCGCCTTCAGATCGATTTTGACGCAGCCTCCCGTGGCGAGGGAAAGTTCCACCATCTGGTCGAACCAGAAGGGATCAGCGGAACCATTGGTTTCCCAGCAGATCCTGAGGATTCGCCCCGGATTCCTTTCCAGCGCCGCGCGGGCGGTTTCAAGGGCGAAAGGGGCCTGGGGGCTGGGGTCCCCTCCGAAAAAACAGAGGCAGGAGGTATGCTCATCAACTGTCCGGGCGACATCCGCCGGCTGGACATAGAGGAGGTCAAATATACCTTGCCTGTAGGTCCAGTTCTGGCAGAAAAGGCAGTCAAAGGAACAGGCTGTGAGGAAAATCGAGAGATTGTTGTACCCTTTTTCCGGCCCGGGGCAGTTGGCGTAGTCCGGATAGCCGGCTCCGGTTCCCCCCGCGCACACCCAGGAGGCGGTGCAGTTGGTCGGCAGGGGGTCAAGGTAAAAGCTGGCTTTCCCCGCCAGCTCTGAAACGCCCACCAGTTTTCCGCCGCTGTTGTAACGCAGGCCGCAGGCGCCCGTTTCCCCCTCCCCGAGGCGGCAGGCGTTCGAGCAGATATCGCAGAGGATCCCGCACGGAGAATTGGGGTTTTCTCCCGGCAGGCCCCATTCCCGCCTGGTCCTGGCGTGGCACTCCCCGGCATTGGAAAGGGCCGTTTCGACGCCGTTTTTGATGCAGGTCGAGCAGGCCCCCAGGGCAACGGCGACCGGGTTCTCCCTGCTTCCGCAAAGGGGACATTGATCCATAAGGAAAGTTTAAAGGAGAAAGGGAAAAGGAGAAAGGGAAAAGAGGGAAGGTTGAGGAAAGTTGATTATACAGATTTCAGAAAAAACATGGCAATTCTGGATTGAGAATTGAGGATCGCGGATTTAGAAATACAAACACCAAGGCTGGCGCCCTTGATCCTCAATTATCAATTGGAACTTACCTGTCGATCCTGAACTCAGCCATGACAGGAAGGTGGTCGGAAAGCCCCCTCCTGCCGATGCCACAAGGCACCCCTGCGCGGACCAGCTCCAGATTTTTATAATATATCCGGTCAAGTGGAAACATCGGGAAGAGGGAAGGAAAGGTCCTGGCAAGGCATGAACCGCCTGCCGGGCCTGCGATGGTTAGATCCGATTCCCTTTTCAGCCTCCGATGGGTTACCCCGCGCCAGTCGTTGAAATCCCCGGCCACGATGACGGGATCGTCTTTCCCGGTTCTGCAGGAAATATAATCCAAAAGTCTGCCCACCTGGACCCGCCTTTCCGTTTCCTTGAGGCCGAAGTGAAGGCAGATGACAGCCAGTTCCATGGGGGTGCCCTCGATCCGCACCCTCACGTCCAGGAAGCCCCTCGGTTCGGTTTTTTCCATGGACACATCAACGTTGTTCCAGTGCATGACCTTGTGGCGGCTGAGGACGGCGTTTCCCTGCGCCCCGCCCGGGAAGACTGCGTTGCGGTTGTAAATCCAGTTGTTCCAGGCTCTTCTGGTCAGCGTTTCCAGCGCGTTCTCGCTGATGCCTTCCTCCTCCCAGACCTCCTGAAGGCAGGCCAGGCCGGCCCCGGATTCCAGCAGGACTTTTACAATGGCAGCAAGGGCATGGCGTTTTTTAAAGGCGCTCAGCCCGCGATTGATGTTGTAGGTGATGACTTTCAGGTTTTTTCCCACCCCGTTCCTTTCAGGGTTATCCGTGAATGGGTATCCCCGGACCTGGATCATGGGCAGCCCCGGTCCATCCCTGCACCCCCGTTTTCCCCTCAGTGATCCCTTCTCAAACTCCGCACTCTTTTTCAAGGATAGCACCCCTTTTCGATCACTGGAGGCACGGAGATGTCGTCCAGAATCATGGGACACTTTCCTGCGGGATGGGAAAAAACCGCGAAAACGGCGTCTTCCGGAAGACCTTCGCATGATCGAAAGATCCGGATTTCCAGATATCAGGATTGCCGGTGAATTGCCGAAAATCCCCGCGATAACTGGAAAAAACAACCTTTTCTTTATTCCATCCGGACCTTCGCATTCCGGTGCGCCGCCGGTTCCGGAAACCTTTGATGGATCTGGCACCCATGTTGCTTTCCGTTCCGGGAGAGAGCTTTTCCGGAAGCGGGTTTCGGAAAATGGCTTGCAGGAAGAAAGACAGGAGGAAGAGCTATGATGATCAGCGCCAGAAGTCTCGACCGGTATCACCTCGAGGCCGAGGATGGGAAGATCGGGGACGTCGAGAATCTCTATTTCGATGAACGGGTATGGTCGGTCCCCTATCTTGTTGTGAGAACAGGGAATTTTCTTACCGGGAAGAGCATACTCATATATACCCGGACGGCCGGCAAGGTGGATATTCCAGACCACAGCATCCCCATCTCCATGACGAAGGAAGAGATCCGGAACAGTCCCTACATGGACGCCCGGATGCCCGTCCACCGGCAGAAGGAGATGATGTATTTCCAGCACATGGGATGGTCCCCGTACTGGGATTATTCCCCGCCGGGAATGGCCACGGCCGGAAACGTGCAGCCGGATCCCTCGACGCGTTCTACCCGGGACATGCTGGAAGGACAGAACCCCCACCTCAGGGACACCTTCAAGATAATCGGCTATGGGGCAGCTGCCCGGGATGGGAGCATCGGGCACATCGAGGATTTCATCGTGGATGTCGACGAATGGATGATGCGCTTTGTCGTCGTCGATACCGGAAAATTCCTGGGGCTGAAAAAGGGAGAGAAAAAGATCATTCCGGTGAGAAGGATCTCGGACATCGACTGGAGTACGGGTACGGTGACCTTTGCCATTTCTTCGTCCGATGTCGACGGCATTCCCCTTTATGTGCCCTCACAGCCTTTCGATCCATCAGCGGGGAAGGTGGAGGAATACTTCGATCAACTGAAATGAGACGGATCTTTCGGGCGGCATTCCGGGGAACCCGAGGGCATCCAGAGGAGTTACAGGCATGGGTAAAAAGAAGGTTTTCGGTATGGTCGAGACCGGATATTACCTCTTACTTTCGGCGGCCCTTTTCCTTGCCAGCATCTACCTGGTTTCCGAAGCGTTCAGGAATCTCTGGCTCATCGCCAGGGAGATATCCGGACCTGTAAACATCCCGCTCCTCCTCGAGTCCATCATCCTCGTCACATTAAGCATCGCCGTCTTCGACCTGGGAAAGGCGTTCATGGAGGAGGAACTTGTAAGGGGAACGGATTACCTGAAGCACTCTGACGTCCGGCGGGGACTGACCCGCTTTCTGACAGCCGTCACCATCGCGGCTTCCATCGAGGTCCTCATGCTAATCTTCAAGTTTTCCCTGGAGGGACCGGAAAATCTAAAGTATGCGGCCCTGCTCCTTGTTGGCATTGCCCTCCTCATTGGCTCCCTCGGGCTTTACAGTCTTCTTTGTGTCAAGGCGGAAACGCGGAAGGACAGGATGGAATAGCCTGCGAAAAGAGTCATCCCCAGCCCTTTTTTACACGTGATAGCGTTTGCGGAAAAACAGGAAGACGCCGAGGAAAAAGGCCAGGGCGCCCAAGGCGAGGATCAGTGTCACGGGATCGAAATCCGTAATCATCTTGAGCAGACTCCTCTGAAAGACCACAAGGCTGATGCCCCCTGGCAGGATGCCGAGCAGGGTCCCCAGCATATAGGAGCGGAACCGGACAGGGATTGCCCCCGCGAACAGGTTGATAGAGGTAAAGGGCGCCACCGGGATAATCCGGACCAGGAGAACGGGAACAAATCCGCCCTGGGAAAGCCTCTGATAAAGGGGTTCTGCCTTTGCGGGGAAAAAATCCCTGACGAAGGACTTGCCCAGGAGCCGGCCAACGGCATAGCCCGCAAGGGAGCTTAGAAGGCTTCCTGTCAATACGTAGGCAAGGGCAGGGATGGTAGGGAAGGCAACAGCCGTCGAGATGATCAGCAGGTTAAGGGGCACGAAAAGGAGACCCCCGAAAGCGTAAAGCAGGACCACAAAAAGGGGAGTCAAGGGTTCTTCCCTCAAAATGGAGAACCATTTTTCCATTTCGCCTGGATCGATCATTTCACCCAGGGGGGTAAAAAACCAGAGAAGAGGGACAAGGACCGCCAGTCCGGCTATTGCCAAAAAACCCAGGAGTGATTTGTTCCTTTTTATGAAAGTCTTCCGATCCTCTTCGCCGAAAAAATGCTCCTTGAGGAAATTCATGTTCACGGCATGATCCGGGTCAGTCAGCTCAAGGACTTTCAGTGCGGACGGTTCCGGTTCATCCCGCTCCGGAAGCTTGACCAGAGCCCTTTTCTTACCGGATCTCGATTCGATCAGCTCCTTCATGGTTGACCCGGAGTCGATGGCTTGCAGGACCTGTCCAGGATCCATTCCCAGGTGTTCGGCAAGAAGGCGGGCTTTAAAAAAACGGACCCCTTCACGGGTGCCGGAGGATGAGGTCCCGTCGACAAGGAGGTCGCACTCCGTGTCAAGGCCCATGGACCGTCCGGACAGGTTGCTCGAACCTACCCTGGCATAGAGGTCGTCCACGACCATCACTTTGCTGTGGACGGTAAACTGTTCCGGTTCGATGCCCGGGATCACGGGGTAGTAGATCCCAAGCCTCCCGTACCCGTCGGCCGCCCGCAGCCTTGAGATGGCCCGTGTCCGGAGGACTTTCATGGCCTGTTCCCCCAGCCACCCGGTGTAATCCTTTGTCAGGACCACGATCACCTCGGGCCCATCCTTTCTGGAAAGGCTTTGGGCCAGTGCCTCGGTGAATGTCTCCGAGGTCAGATACTGGTTTTCTATATAAATCGTTTGCCGTGCGGATTGGATCAGGTCCAGATAGAGGTTTTCGATTTCCCGGATCTCCGGCTGATCCTCGTAGGCGGGGAAGGTACGGGCGATGCCGACCCGGGCCGAAGAACAATCCCAGTCCCGGCTTTCCATGGATTCTTTTTTTGCTTCGGGTTTTGCCGCGCTGCCGGTTGTCGCCTTTGTCCATCGGTCTCTGAAAAGGTCCCCAAGGGCCCTGGCGGCCCGGCCATCAACCCTTGCCTGGACATCGTGGTAAGGATTGTAAGGGCGGCCGTTAGGAGTGGTCCGACCCGGATCATCCTTGCGGTGCTCCCTGGTGTCCCAGCGATAGGCTGTGAGATCCATCCCCCCGCAGTAGGCCACAGCGTCATCTATCACCACGATTTTTTGATGATGGGACGCCCCCACCGGATGCTTGTCGTCCATTTGGAAGCGGAGCCTGTCATGGTACTGCCACCGGAACTTCACGAGGGGCAGCAGTTCCCTTTGGGGCTGCAATATGGTGGAAAAATCCCAGTCGAGAATGTACACGTTAAGGCCGCTTTTTTCCCGCACCAGATGATCCAGGAGGGGGCCGAGGCGGTTATGGCCCGGTTTTTCACCTCTCCGGACCAATTCGATGCGGCTGTTTATATCCCAGCCGGCGATGTAAATGGTATGACCGGCATCCAGAAGGGACCGGCGGAGATCCCGGAAATAATCTTCAGCATCGATGAGAAAACTGACGTTTACGTCCTCGAAGACCTTCCAGCAGTTCCTTCCAGGATCCAGAATCGAATCCAAACCGGACCTCCAGGGGGTAAAAGCTTTTTTGTAAGGCGATCCTTGTCGCCCCAATCTGCCCGTTTCCCGCGGGCGTCCTTGCGCAATTATGTTATTCTTAACAATACCACCCTGATTCAAGGGAGGGCAAAACCAATTTTCCGCGCGGGCGCGGCATTCGTTAGGGTGTGCCCCGGAGGCGCACAAAAAAGGGTCTTTCCAAAAGATGGCGGGAGGCGATTCCGGTTGCAGGGCTGAGCCTGAAGGGCCCGAGGAAAAGGAGGTCAGGCATGCTGGTAAGCACTCAGGATCTTAGGGGGTTCCACCTAAAGGCCGATGACGGGGAGATCGGGAAGGTCCTGAGCTTCTTCTTCGACGATGCCCTCTGGACCGTCCGGTATATCGTCGTGCGCACCGGAAAGTTCATGCTGGGCAGGGAAGTCCTCATCGCGCCGGAATCGGTCCGGAAGGTGAGTCTTGAGGAAGAGCTTCTTCATGTGTCCCTTACGAAGGAAAAGATAAAGGACAGCCCGGATGTGGACACCCGTCGGCCCGTTTCGCGTCAAAGGGAGCTCGAACTTTTCCGCCATTACGGATGGGTCCCTTACTGGCATCCTCCCCTGACCTCCCTCGATCCGGGCTTCGCCCCCATGCGGCCCATTCCTCCGGCCGGGGAAAATGGGGATGTTTCCGGGGACCAGGATCCTAACCTGCGGGACGTGGAAGAGGTGACCGGGTACAGGGTCGGAGCCGCCGACGGGCAGATCGGGCACGTGGAAGGATTTCTTCTGGATGACCGCTCATGGGCCCTCAGGTTTGTGATCACGGATACCCGCAACTGGCTGCCGGGAGGAAGAAAGGTCATTTTCCCTGTGGAGTTCCTGACGGGGTTTTCCTGGGAGGAAAGGACCGCCGCCACCGGTCTCACCATAAGGCAAATACAGGGGGGGCCGGAATATGATCCTTCAAAAGCCGCCGGCGGCGAGCTGGAGGAAACCCTCCATGGCTATTACGGATACCCGGGTCATTGGCTTCAGGATGGGGGCGATGCCCCTTCGGATCCCGGCAGCGGGGGCTGATCCGCCGCTGGATCGCGGGATAACCGGTTCCCTTTCCCCGAAAAGCTCCTGAACCTTCCGGTCTGGCAGAGCGCATCCGCGGGGAACCTGCAGGAATGTTCCGTTCTCTCCTTGCCTATCCTCTTTTCAGAATTTCCTCCACCTCAGGATGTTGAAAACCAGCCAGAGGCCAAGCATCCCCGAGATAAGGTATCCGACGATCCCCAGCGCGGGAAAGCCGAAAAGGAGAGGGCCGATGCCGGTGGTGATGATCATGGAAGAGGCCACGATCATGGCGGCGAGGATGATCGCCAGGGTTAGACGGTTGGTGATGTTGTCGAGGGTGTTCATCAGCCCTCCGAGGTTCTCATGCCTGAAGCCGATGGTCAGTTTCCCCCTTTCCGCCCGGTTGATTACCTCCTCGATCCGACGCGGCAGTTCCTGCTGAAGATTGATGAACTGGGCGAGGGAGGAGCGGAAACCTCGCCAGAGGGCAGCCGGCCTGAAGCGCTGCATCATGAGGTGTGTAATGTGCTCCCTGGCCTCCTCCACTATGTTGAGATCGGGGTATATGAAGCGGGCCGTCCCCTCCGCGGTGACGAAGGCCTTACTCATGATGACGAGGTCCGGGGGGAGCTTCAGCCGGTGCAGCCGCAGCATATCCGTGATGGACAGCAAGAGCCTCCCGATGTCCATCTCCTTCAGGGGGACCGCGTAGTAGGAATCAAGGATTTCGAGGACCTCCCGCTCAAGGGCCCGCTGATCGGCCGTCCCGTCGTCCTGGCTGATGCGCAGGAGAACGCGCACCATGGTTTCCTCGTCCCTGT
>JAFGWO010000102.1 GCA_016937135.1 Pseudomonadota bacterium | reverse complement strand
CTGACCGGGAGGCCCGGGGAACGAAGCTGTCTGGGTGACAAAAGGCGCACCCCTCCCGGGACAAGGTCCCGTCCCTGTTGGGACATCCGAAGCCGGGATCCACGGGGAGTTTCCGTATCGGCTGACCGAAGATCTCCCTTAAATAGGACGCCAGGGAGCGGTAAAGAAAGGGACGTTGACTCTTTTTCCCTGATATGTTAGGCATTTACGATCTTCCAATCCCATTTGAAAAACCGGTTTATCGCCTTTTGCCGCCGATTGCCGGTTTTCCCTTCAGGGCAGGTCAAGAAAACGGGAAAGTCCCCGGATCGATCCTGCATTTGACTCTGAAAGGAGTTGGCAATGGATGTCAAGGAACTCGAGAGCAAAACGGTCCCCGAATTAAAGGATCTGGCAAAAGAGGCGGGCATTTCCGGGATTTCCTCCATGAAGAAGAATGAACTCATCGCCGCCCTCGCCGGTCAGGCCGGGGAAGAAGGGTCGGTTCCGGAACCGGAAGCCGCCGGGAAAGAACCTTCCGGTACCTCTGGCGCGGCGAAAACCGCCCGGCCCAGGGGAGAAAAGGATGTCCCGGCCCTCAAAAGGGAAAAGAGAACCCTGAAAGCACAGATCCAGGCGGCCCTCGCCGAGAAAGACTCCGCCAAGGTCCGGGAGCTGAGAAACAGGAAGAAAGAGCTCCGGCGTCTGCTGCATCGGGCGGTACAATAATTGATGACTTCGCAAAAAGTCATCAATGCGCCCCGCGCGGGGCGCCCAAATCAATGACTCACTCCGTAAGTCATTGATTTGTAAGGAAAGGGAAAACGACGCTTTTCCCTTTCCGTGGAGCAAAAAGTCCCGAATTGGACTTTTGGCGACTCTTTCAATAGCAAAGCGCCTGAGCTTCAGGAAAAGGCCGTCCGATGGGCGGCCTTTTTCGTTTTCATGCCTCCTTTATCGACCCGCGTCCTTGCCGGACAACACTTCCCGGCCGGGAATGATTTTAACTGTTGTCTTTTCTGACTGCCTCTACGATCGCGCCTTTTAAGCCCGGAACCCGTTTTTCCATTTCCTTCCAGGAAGGCAGGGGGGCAACGATCCCCTCCTCCCTCAGGAGTTTAGCCGCGTCCTCGATGGCTTTGGCGAAGGTTTCCACCGCGGCGCGCTCTTTCCCCTCGTCGTAGGGTAGGCCGTTCACAAGGGCATCGGCCCGATAAGCCGGGATCAGGGCAAGGGCCTCTTTCCGGTAGCTTCTGGCCAGCTCCTCCACGGGATCCGGGAACCGGGCTTCCCGAAGGATGTTGGCCGAAACCTCCACCGCCATGCGGTTGAGCCCCCGGGACCTGTCCCCTGGGGAGAGATCCTGATGTTTGTGGTCGTAGTTCTCACAGATATCGACCTGGCATATCCTTTCCGACCCGACGCTGTCCGCGACCGCGGAGAGGATTCCCACCTCCAGCCCCCAGTCCCTCGGGATGGGGATGGCGCCGGCAAGCTCTGCCGTCAGGGAAAATTCCCCGGAGAGGGGATATCTCATGGCGGCCATCGCGCGAAGGGCCGGGGAAGAGCCCCGGTTTTCCAGCAGGGAGAGGAGGGGCGTGACCAGCAGCCTGGTCACCCGCCCGGTCAGGCCGGAATCCGACACCCGGGCATAATACCCCTTGCAGAAGGCAAAATTCAGGTCGGGGTGGGCCAGGGGGGACAACAGCCGAAGGGGGATTCCGGCGCCGTAAGTCACGATGTCCGCATCGTGAAGGGCGATTCCATGGACCCTTCCCTCCCCCAGGAGATACCCCAGGGCGATCCACACATCCCGACCCTTTCCCGGAGGCCCGATATCCACCTGCTCCCTGGCCGCATCGAAGAGAGGGGCGAGGTTCCGGCTTTCCGGCCAGACCACCGCGGAGGGGACGGGGAGCGACTCTAACAGCCCCTTTGCCCGGACAAAATCCTCCGATGAGGCCCTCCCAAGGGTCAGGACCACCCGGGCAACATAGTCGACGGATTTTAATTCCCGGAGGATGAGGGGGAAGGCCGAACCATCCATCTCGGCGGCAAGGGCGGGGATAAGAAGGGCAAGGGGCCTTTCCCTGGCCCATGTCCTCATGCGGTCAGAGAGACGCCCCTCTTCCATCCCTGGCAGCCTGTGGATGGTAACGAGGGGTCCGTGCTGCCAGAAATCGCCCATGATCCTAGATGACCTTGTTGAGGGGATACTCGATGATCCCTTCCGCGCCGCATTCGAGAAGCCTCGGTATGAGGGAGCGCACGACCTCCTCGGAAACGACGGACTCCACCGAATACCAATCGCTCTGGTGCAGGCTCGCCACGGTGGGAGCGTTTAAGCTGGGCAGGATGGAAATCACCTCGTCGAGGCGGTCGCCATGGACGTTGAGTTTGATCCCCACCATCCCCATGGCCTTTTCGGCCCCCTTAAGGAGCATGGCGAGGACCTTGATCTTCCGCCGCTTTTCGGGGTTGCGCCAGGCGTCACGGTTGGCGATGAGATAGGGCCTTGACTGCATCAGCTCGTGGATGATCTTGAGCCCATGGGCCTTTATGGTGCTTCCCGTTTCGGTGACCTCCACCGCCGCGTCCGCGATTCCCTCGACAACTTTCGCCTCGGTGGTCCCCCAGGAGTAATCCACCCGGACATCGACCCCCTTTTCCTGAAAGTACCTCTTGGTAAACTGGACCAGCTCGGTCGAGATCCTTTTTCCAGCGAGGTCCTCGATGGCGTTGTAGGGGCTGTTTCTGGGCACGATCAAAACCCACCGCGCCGGGCGGTTGCTCGTCTTGGAATAGGTGAGCTCCTCCACCCACTCCACATCGGAGTCGTTCTCCAGAATCCAGTCCCGGCCGGTGATCCCCGCGTCCAGGATCCCCTCCTCCACGAAACGGGACATCTCCTGCGCCCTCACCAGGCTGCACCCGAGTTCATCGTCGTCCACCGAGGGGAAATAGTTTCTGGAACCGCGGTTGATCCGCCATCCCGCCTTCTGGAAAAGGTCTATAGTCGCCTCCTCCAGGCTCCCCTTGGGGATCCCCACTTTCAGGATCTTTCCTTCGCCGTTTCCACCGAACATTGTCGTCTGATCGTCCATCGTCATTTCCTTCGCGTCCCTTTCGCGGCCCTCTTAAACATTAAACCTCACGTGAAAAATTTCCCCGTCCCTGACGATGTAGTCCTTGCCCTCGATACGGAGCCGGCCGACATCCTTCGCCTTCGTCAACCCCCCGAGCTGGAGGCATTCCTCCACGGAAATGACCTCCGCCCGGATAAAACCTCTCTCGATGTCGGAATGGATCTTGCCCGCGGCCTTCACCGCCGGTGTCCCTTCAGGGATCACCCATGCCCGGACCTCTTTCTCTCCCACGGTGTAGAAGGTCGCGAGGTGGAGGAGGGAAAAGATCTCCTTTACAAAACGCTTCCTTGCCGGCTCCCTGATGCCCAGGTCGGCCAGGAAAACCCCCCTTTCCTCCTCGGGGATCTCGAGGGTCTCCAGCTCGGAGAGGATGGGTGCTTCCACGCAAACAATCCCTTCCTCGGCGCACCTTCGGGCCAGTTCGGGGTAGACGACCTCTCCGGCGCACTCGCTTCCGAGGTTCACCACCACCATCGTGGGAGCCAGTGTCAGGAAACGGTAGCCGGAAAGGGCCTTTGCCTCCTCGGGATCAAGGCCCATTATCCGGATCGGGCGCCCCTGTTCCAGCCACTCCCTTATCCGGACGAGGAGACGCCCTTCCGTCCCGTTGAGATTCCCCTCCTTGCCGAGCCTTTCGAGGCGATTCTCCACCGGCATGAGGTCGGCTATGCCCAGCTCCTGCACGAGCCTGTCCATCTCCTCCGAGATCTCCTCCGGAGGGCGGCACTGGGCCGACATGGGGGCGGAAAACCCCCGCAGGATCAGTACCAGGGCTTCGGTCCCCGTCGCGCGGGCGAGGGTCTCCTTCCGGAGGCCTCCCCCTTCCTCGGGTCTTAGATCACCAAGTTCAACCACTTCAAACTTCAACCGGGTGATCTTTTTCGGATGGAAAAAATCCACCAGGCGGTCGACCTTGGGATCATCCACCGTCACCGATCGGATCTCGGGGCCGCCATGCCCCTTGAGCACATCAAGATCCTCGGAAAGCAATGCGAGAAAGGAAGTCACCCCGGATCCCGAATATCCGGCAAGTCCGATTTTCATAGCGAGAGTATACAATTATTGGCGGCCACTTTACAGTCAAACTCCATTTCTGGTTAAATTTCGCTGGGGGGCCGGATAAAAATCCCACCTGCAAAAAGGCCTTCTGGCTGCAATCAGGGAGGAAGGATTTTGGCTGAAAACTTCACACCTGCCTATCGGAAACCGGGATTCAAGGCTCTTCGGGCCAGAGTGGACCAGTTAGAGGAACTGGCCTCACCCTGCCGATTGTGCCCGAGGGAATGCGGAGCCCTTCGAAGGGAAGGGGAAACAGGGTATTGCCGCACCGGTTTTACCCCCATGGTCAGCTCGATCCATCCCCATTTCGGGGAGGAAGCCTGCCTGGTGGGCAAAGGGGGCTCCGGGACCGTCTTTCTCACGAACTGCAACCTCGGGTGCCTCTTCTGCCAGAACAGCGACATCAGCCACCTCGGGAAGGGACGGTCGATCACTACCAGGGAGTTGGCGGATTCCCTGATGGCCCTCCAGGACCTCGGATGCCACAACATCAACTTCGTTACCCCGACCCACCAGATCCACGCCATCGTAAAGGCCGTCGCCCTCGCCGCGGAAAGGGGCCTGACTCTGCCCCTCGTATACAACACCGGGGGTTACGACCCGGTGCCGACCCTGAGGCTCCTGGACGGGATCTTTGACATCTATATGCCGGATCTGAAATTCACAGGGACCGGACCCGCCATGACCCTGGCCGACGCCCCTGATTATCCCGAGGTGGCAAAACGGGCGATCCTGGAGATGCACCGCCAGGTGGGGGACCTTGTCCTGGACAAGAGAGGGATCGCGGTGCGCGGCCTCCTTGTGCGCCATCTCGTCCTTCCCTCCGGCCTCGTCGGATCCGATGAAGCGTTCCGCTTTCTGGCCGAAGAGGTCTCGCGGAACACCTGTCTTAACATCATGGACCAGTACCGGCCCTGCTACCGGGCCGGGGAAATTCACGCCATCGGCAGACACCTCGACAGGGAAGAATACCTGGCGGCCCTGTCTTTCGCCAGGAAGCACGGACTGGGAAGGCTGGATTAAGGGCAGTGGGAGGGTATGGGAGAAGAGAGTCAGGAAAAACCTTTAAAATTTCCATTTTCATTATCCCTTTTTTAGGCAACTGTTTTACCCAATCATTATTCCTCCTCACAACACGCCAGACCCCCTGACTCTTATACTCTTTACCCTTCACTTCCATACTGTTTTTCCTCCCCTAACACCGTTCCAATTTTTTCTTGACTTTACTGAAACATCGTTTTACTATTCACAACACCTAGGGAGGGAGACATGTCCTTCACTTCATTTTTTTCCTATATAAATCAATAAGTTATTATTTCATCATATTGTTTTGTGCGACGTTGAATTTTCATAAACATTGTTTTAAAAATTGGCGGTAAATACTTTTTCTTTTTGCCGCAATGTTATCAAAGACAAATCCATCGTGGATAAATCCATCGTGAAAGGAGGTGGAGCCACCTTCGGTCAAGGACCCGGCCCCCGCCGCCGATCAGAAGTCCGGCAGAAAAGGGACCGAACAGGTCCGGACCCTTACACTCAATGGAATAGGCTCGCACCGGGACGGCATCTTTCCCGGTCAAACCTGAACGCGCAGGTTCGCTGAACGAGAACCCGGAGGGAGACATTCCCTCCCAAAGCAGTCTGGAGGAACCAATGGAACAAAATCTCGGTAATCGATGGCGGTTCGTCGGGGCGGCGCTGGTGATGCAGCTTTGCCTCGGCGTGCTGTACTCGTGGTCGGTGTTCCGTACCCCGATCGAAGTCATGAATGGCTGGACGAAGGCCCAGTCCATCGCTCCCTACCGGTTTTCCCTTCTCTTTTTCACCATCGCCATGATCTTCGCCGGCTTCTGGCAGGATAAAAAGGGCCCGAAACTGGTTGGAAGCGTGGGCGGCATTCTCCTGGGAGCCGGCTGCCTTCTGGCCTCCTTCATGACCACCAGCTATCCCGGCGTCGTCTTCGCCTACGGCATTCTGGGAGGCCTCGGCGTGGGCTTTGCCTATGTGACCCCCATCGCCACGTGCGTCAAGTGGTTCCCCGACAAGCGGGGAATGATCGTCGGCCTCGCCGTCATGGGGTTCGGGGCCGGTTCCCTGATCTTCGCCCCGGTCATCGAAAGGATCATCGGATCAGACCCGGCGGCTTACGCCACCACTATCCCGAGGACCTTCCTCATTCTCTCCATAGTGTTCTTTGTCTGCGTTATCGGCGCGGCCCAGGTCTACAAGGTTCCCCCGGCAGGGTGGCGCCCTGAAGGCTGGTCACCGCCCGCAACCATGGGGGCTTCCACCAAGGAAGACTTCACCCCCTCCGAAATGCTCAAGACCTGGCAGTTCTGGGCCCTCTGGATCATGTACTTCCTGGGGACCTCCGTAGGCATAACCGCCATCGGGCAGGCCGCGCCTCTGGTCAAGGAAGCCGCCAAAAACGCGGCCATGACAGGAGCGACGGCCCTCGGGATCATGTCGGCCTTCAACGGGGTGGGCAGGCTGGCCTGGGGCAGCCTTTCTGACAAGCTCGGCAGGAACATGACCACCGTCGCCATGTACGTCACCTACGTCCTGGCCTGTCTCTTCCTTCTGAACCCCGGCGCCAAAACCGGGAGCTTCGGCATGCTTCTAACCGGCCTTTGCCTCGTGGGCTTCTCCTACGGCGGCTATCTGGCCCTGATGC
Source organism: Pseudomonadota bacterium (assembly GCA_016937135.1). Classification (GTDB taxonomy): domain Bacteria; phylum BMS3Abin14; class BMS3Abin14; order BMS3Abin14; family BMS3Abin14; genus JAFGWO01. The sequence goes on along the minus strand of JAFGWO010000102.1, from coordinate 1,184 downwards.
CCTCTTTCACCGCGGATTATTACGGAGCCAAGAACGTGGGAGCCAACTATGGCCTGATGTTCACCGCTTGGGGCCTCTGCGGGTTCATCGTGCCGGGCTATTTCGCGAAGATCATGACGACGGCCAAGGAATCCGGGAACCTGGTCGCCGGGTATAACCAGGTTTATCTTACCCTTGCCATTTTCGCCGTTGTGGGGGGGGTCCTGACCTTCCTGGTCAAACGCCCCATGCACGAGATCAAGGCATAACCGGAATACTTTCCCGAAGCAGAAAAAAAAGGCGGCCCTTAAAGGGCCGCCTTTTTCCATTGATCCGGAAAATTTCCTATTTTCTTCCCGCCGCCCTCTTCGAGGCTTTAAGGGGGTTGACCTTGGCCTGGGCCACAACCGGGGCGCCCTTTTCCACATGGGTGGCGAAATTGCAGACCCCCATGCTCCATTTGGCCGCCGGGTTCGCGCTGGTCACGCAATAGAAATCCCCATCCACTTCCCTGATATGGGCACACCCCTCACAGGCCTGCACAACGGGGGCACAGTGCCCTCCATTATAGGTGCAGCCCTTGGGGGTCATGAAAACGCAGTCGATTTCTTCCTTTAAAATGGTGCAGATCATCTTTCTTTCCTCCCTGTAAAACGTTTAATCCAGTTCGGTGTCCCATACACCTTCTTTGCAAATGGATGGGTTTATATTATCTTTTTCCTGAAATAGCAAGGGTTCCGGTCCCGTTTTTTTAAATCTGAGTGTTTTTATCTGAATTTAACCGGGTCGCGAAAAGTCCAATCCGGTGTTTAACTCTTCCCGGAAGGGAAAAGCGTCGTTTTCCCTTTCCTTACGGATCAGGGACTTGCGATGAGAGTCCTTTATCCGAACGCTCCAGGCACTTGCCATCCCAGGGGGAAAATCATGACGCGCCTCCTTCTTTATGTCTGCTGCGCCCCCGACGCCACGGTGGCGATCGAAAGACTCCGTGCGGATTTTGACATCACCATGTTCTTTTACAACCCTAACGTCCATCCACGCGAGGAATATGACCGGCGCCTTGAGGCCGCGAGGCAACTCGGCCGGATCCTCCAGGTAAAGGTCCTCGAGGGGGATTATGACCCCTCGGCCTGGTTCGATGCCGTAAAGGGTTTGGAACAGGAACCCGAGAGAGGCCGCCGCTGCGAGATCTGCCTTCGGGAACG
>JAFGWO010000101.1 GCA_016937135.1 Pseudomonadota bacterium | reverse complement strand
TGCTCGACGGAACCGTCAAAAATCCAGACTTTCTTTGACGCCGGCACGGGCGTCACAGCTCCGCCTCAGCCTTCTCCTGTGGAAGGAGGTGCTGCAGCCGCAGGGGGCGGATCGGCCACCTCGCGGTCGTAGAAGATGGCCGTCAGGCTGGTGTGGCACTGTGCGCAGCCTGCGGGGGGTACATAGTCCGCCAGGCTGGTAAGATCGTCCTCACCGCCATCGTTTATGGGGAAATCCCAGCCTCTCAGGAGGTCAAAATTCTTGAGCTGACCGGAGGAAATAGCGGTATTGGTGCTCCACCCGTTCATCCCGTAGAGGAGGTTCTTGACGGGATAGCCGAGGATGCCCAGGGACATGGTGGCAAGGCCCCCGGTGTGTCCCGTGAAGCAGTAGACGACGGTGTCGCGTGTAGGATCGATGATCCCGGAATTGGCCAGGACTGCAACGTCCTTGTAAGGGATTCCCAGGGCGCCCGGAATCACTCCAAGGGCGTCCGCCGCCCCGCCTCGAACGCTGAGGATCTGGGGATCATTGGTCGGATCGCCGTCTTCCAGATTCTCCGCCAGGGCGGTCGGATAGACATGGAGATCGCGCTGGTCCGGGACCGAGTTCAGGTAGAGGTGCGCCCTGATGAGGATCTTTTCGATGACGGTGTCCGCATCTGATGGGAAAGCCTCGAAGTCCGGATACAGGCCCTGGGAAATCCCGGGAACGGCTCCAGGCACGGTGGCCTTTTCCACGGTCACCCCGGCGGCGAGGGCGTCATCAAAGCGGGTGCCGGCCGGGACCAGATCTCTTCGGAAGGACCATGAGGTCATCCCCTGAAACAGGGCGAATGCTTTGGGGTATGTCGGAGTGGCGAGCTGGGCTGCCGGATCCTCGATGCGCGCTATGTTGATAAGGAGAATACCCAAGTCCCCATCGTCGCCCCAGTAGGAGGCCACAACGACCTCCTGATCATCCGGGATTTCGGAGGTCCCGTCGAGAAGGGCCTGCGGCAGCTCCTGGAGGGGGATATTGATGGCCCCGGGGATGTGGCCCGCGGCGTAATCCTCCGGCTCACGGGTGTCGACGATGAAGGGATCGTCGTCCGGGTTGTCGTTAAAAAGGCGCTTTGCGACGGTATCCGGGGTAATGGTGTTGTAGCCGAGTTCGAGTACCGCATCCACACGCTCCGCAATTTCCGTCAGGTCCTCGCCCGGGGTGGTACTTGTCCCTGTCACTTCCCCCCCGCCTGCCGCCTGGTCGCCGTCATCACCGCCGTTACCATCCCCGCAGCCTCCCAGCATAAGGGCACCGACGGCGATCATGACCACCAGGCCAAAAATTAGCCGGTTTCGAATCATGACTTACCTCCATTGAAAATGTTGAAGAACTCCTTTTTTAGTGAATGATCCCGCCCCCCTTCCCGATCACCTCCTTTCGCGGCCTTGATGGTCATGGCGAGGGGAGAGAGCCTTTGGTGGGAACAAGAAAATCCCTTTTCAAATCAGGATTGTTGCCGGTTTCCAACCTTGAACTTGAAACGGTTACATTCTAATATTTACGGTAAAGTATAACAAGGAGGCGGTGCCAGTTCAAACAAAAAGTCCCATGCCGGTCTGTTTTTCGCGATCGTTAAAGACCTCCGGAGGTCTTACATCCTCCTGTTTTTCAGGTACCCGGATCTCCCGGTTTTTTCCACGTGGATACAGGCCTGTCTGGAGAGGGCGATGAGTTTTTCCGGGCGGGGTTTTTCCCCCTGGGCCGAAGCAGCCGCCCCAATGGCGAGGTGATACCTTGCGCCTAATTTTTCCTGAAAACCTTTCATGAGATGGTCGGCGTAACGGTCCACGAGGGATGCGTAGGTCAGGATGACATACTGGCCCCGCGGCTGGCCCTTGATGTAGTTGTCCCTGACCTCCCCGTCGTTGATGACTCCGAGAAGGATCTCCTCCATTTCCCCTTGAGCTTCCACCGAATAGGGGTCCTCGAAGCCCGAAAAGTCTCCGGAAGGGTTGACGTGAACCGTCAGGATTCCGACGGTTTTCCCCTCGGCGAGGCGGTTGGCCAGTTCAGCGGTGAATTCCTCGTCCCCGGGGTGCCAGGCGGCCATGCCCCGGTGGGGGCTTACCAGGCCAAGGGTGGGGAGGGAAAACTGAAAAAATGTTTTCCTTCCGGGAACGCTCGCGGCCGAAATCGTCCCCCCGTGCCGCTGAATGATCTCCTTTGTCAGGGACAGTCCCAGGCCGGTTCCCTTTGGGCCCGTCTGCTGGTCCTCATTCTCTCCTGCGGGGGTTCCCCTGAAGAACCGGTTGAAAATGAGGGGCAGTTCCTCTTCCGGGATCCCGGGGCCATTGTCGCTGATCTCGAAGATAGTCCTCTCTTCGTCCTGGTAAAGGCCTATTTCGATCTCAACCCCTTGTCCGCCATACTGGATCGAATTGGCGATGAGGTTGACCAGGGCCTGTTCAACCCTGTCGCGGTCGGCGATGAGGTTGGAAAGCTCCCCGTCAACATGGATCCTGACAGTCGCCTTGATGGATTCCGCCTGGAGGTTCAGAAGCCTGACGGCGCTCTCCACGACCTCCAGCGGATCAAAGGGTTCCTTCGTGAGGGTCAGCTGACCCGATTCAAACCTGGCCAGGTCAAGAAAATCGTTGATAAGCCTTCCCAGCCGTCGGCTTTCATTATTGATGATGTGAAGATATCGCTCCAGATGCCCGGGGACATCCCTGCTCCTTATCAGGAATTCCGAAAATCCCTGAATGGAGGTCAGGGGTGTCCTGAGCTCATGGGAGACCGTGGAGATGAGCTCGGTTTTGAGATTATCGAGCTTCTGGATCATCTGCCGGTCCAGGATCCCTTCAAGGACCATCCCGGAAAACCGGGTGAGAATGGTTTGGGAAGCCTTCCTCGATTCTTCCAGTGCGGCCGAACACTCCGGGATAATGGAGAGAAGGATCCCGAAAAGACTGGCACGCGGCGGAAGGAGGCTTCTGAGAAGCCTGAACCCTCCTTCGTGAAGCAGTTTCCACGAGAAGCCCAGCTCGACCGGTCGTGGATTTTCCCGGAAGGGAGGGTGGAGGGGGAGGGCTGCCATCTCCTGGTAAATGGCATAACCGGAACCGAAATCCATGACGGAAAGGTTCACCTCTGTATCTGTGCCGGTGACTCCCGCCCAGGCCCGGTTGCCGCCCATCTCCCCGACGAGGATCATGTGGGACGCCGGGCCCAGGACTTCCCGGGCGCCTCGGACGGCAGCGGGGATGAGGCCGCTTTCAATGTCCCTTGAGCCTGCCTGGATTTCCTGGAGGGCCAGGGTGAGGGAGGTTCCGGAAAAGGATATTCCTTCCAGATCATCAATCAGGGAGAGGTTTTCCATCCCCATTCCCGCCTGGAGGGCCAGGGTTTTGAGGGTGACGAGGTTTTCCTCGTTGAACCCTTTATTCATTGCCGTATCTGTAATGTTCAGAACTCCCAGAAGTTTTCCGCGGGATTTTAAAGGGACGCTTATAAAGGATTTGGTCCGGTAGCGGTCGCCGGGCCGGACGGAAAAACGGATATCCTCATCCACGTCGGTGACCAGCACGGCATCGCCGGTAGCCGCGACCCAGCCTGCGACCCCTTCACCCAGAGGTATCCGGATTTCATCCATATCCTCCGGATACCGTCCCGCCCAGGCCGTGAGGATCAGGTTCTGGCCGGCCGCATCCAGGAAAAGGATGGAGACCCGTTCAGCATCGTAAAGGGCGAGGAGTCTGTTGCAGAAGGAGCGGAGGATGGTGACCCTGTCCAGGCTGGAATTGAGAAGCTCCCCGATCTCCAGAAACAGGTTTTCAGTGATCCTTTGCGTCATAAAAAAGGATTCCCCTTATCCCTGATATTCCCTCGATACGGAAAAAAAATCCAAACCATGGTAGATTTGAAACAGGAGCCTGCTGTATACCAAATCAGGCATGCATTTTATCAGAGGAGATGACCAAAACGTGAAAAAAATCCCGGAAAACTACAAAATAGTGCTGCCCCCGGACAGGATCCAGACACGGGTCAGGGAACTTGGTGTGAAAATCAGCGAGGATCTCCGGGGTCAGTCCCCCATCGTGGTCGGGGTCCTCAAAGGGGCCTGTATTTTCCTGGCGGATCTGGTCCGGGCCATGGAGGTCCCCGTGGAGATCGATTTTGCCCAGATTTCCAGCTACGGGGATGAGACGCGATCCACGGGACGCATCAAGGTGTTAAAAGACATCTCCACCCCCATCGCCGGGCGACACGTCCTGGTGGTCGAGGACATCATCGACACCGGGAGGACCCTGCATTACTATCTCAGTGAGCTCCAGCTAAGAAACCCCGCCTCCCTGCGCCTTGCGGCCCTCATCAACAAGCCTGAGAGGCAGGAATATACCCCTACCATCGATTACCTTGGTTTCACCATCGACAGCGGTTTCCTGGTGGGGTACGGCCTGGACTTTGCGGGGATGTGGAGGGACCTGCCGGGGGTTTATGAGGTGGTCGAGGGACAGCCGAAAGGCCACAGCCCCAAGGCGAGGGGTCACGAGTGAAAGAAAACGGGGGGTTTTCCGCAAGGGGAATCTTCCCGGATGATGCCTCCTCGCGGGGAAGCCGGGAGCGGGATGATGCATTCCCGGAACGTTTTTTTTGAACCTGCTTTTTTACATCGGGGTCGTCCTCATCTGGGGGACCACCTGGTTCGCCATCCTGTTTCAGCTCGGCGAAGTCGATCCCCTCGTTTCCATCATCTACAGGTTTTCCCTGGCCGCCCTTATCCTGATGGCCTACTGCCTGGCAACCGGGAGGAGGATGCGGTTCTCCCTGAAAAGCCATCTCTTCATGGCCCTCATGGGCTTTTTCCTCTTTTCCCTGAATTACTGGCTGTTCTACCTGTCCGAACTCTATCTGGCCAGCGGCCTTGTGGCCGTTGTCTTTTCCACCATAGCGGTTTTTAATATCCTTTTCGGCGCCCTTTTTCTAGGTTCGCCGGTGAGGCCGAGGGTGCTGTGGGGGGCCGTGATGGGCCTCGCGGGGATCGGGATCCTGTTCCGGCCCGAACTGGTTTCTTTCTCCTTTTCCGACCGGGGGATGACCGGCCTTGCCCTGAGCCTGACGGCTACCGCGTCCTCTTCCCTCGGGAACATCACCAGCGCCCGCAACCAGAGGGACGGCATCCCCGTCGTGCAGGCCAACGCCTGGGGGATGACCTACGGGGTGGTTTTCATGGTCGCCGCCGCCCTGGCCATGGGCAAGAAATTTACCTTCGAGGGGACATTCCCCTACTTCTTTTCTCTTTCTTATCTCGCTCTTTTCGGATCCGTTTTCGCCTTTGGGATGTATCTGACCCTGATCGGCCGGATCGGGGCGGACAGGGCCGCCTATTCCAGCCTCCTTTACCCCCTCGTGGCGCTCTTTCTGTCCCTGGAGTACGAAGGGTACCGGGCAACCCTGCCGGCCCTGGCGGGGGTCCTTCTCATCCTGCTGGGGAATTACCTCGTGCTCGGGAAGGGGGGAGGAAAAACAGAAGGAAGGATGAAGAAGGAAGGATGAAGGAGGAAGAAGGAAGGGCTTCGATCCTGCCCGGCAAACGGAATATTCCCTGGAAAAAAGGGGAAACCGCCCTGCGGTAGCGTGACGGTTCCCCTCTGATCTTTTCATCTTTTTTTAATTGCCGGGATTTTTATT
>JAFGWO010000100.1 GCA_016937135.1 Pseudomonadota bacterium | reverse complement strand
GTGGGGGACTATATCCCGGTGGCCGCCAGGCATTGGGAAGACATGCTGAAAAAATATCTGATCGAGAGGGCGGCCATCGAGCCGAGCATCAGCATCCTTCCCGATGAGAACTGGGTGACCTTTACCCTCCGCTATGTGGTGGACCTTAAAAAACGCCGCAGCACGAAGGACCGCCTCTTTACGGGAATCCTGGAAAGGATCGCCCGGACAGAGGGCAGGGTATCCGTGGGAGCCAGCACTCTGGAAGTTTCCCTCAAACAGACCCCTCAAATGCAGTGATCAGCCCTTCACTGACGGCCCCCTCCTGCTGAAAACCGGGCGCGATACCTGCGGCACCGCCAAAAAAATTATATTTTATGTCATGGGTAACGGTGATGGCTTGAGGAATGCCGGTAAAGCGGGGTGAAAGGAAAAGGGGGGTGCCAAACAGGCATGCGCTGGCGGAAACGGCAAGCCGGCAGCGTGGGCGCAGCCGCTCTCTCACTGGCTCTTGGAACAGGCGGCGGGTTCCGGTCACACATGACCGTGCTCATCACTCCCGAAGAGGTCGACAAGGCTGCGCGGAAGGTGCCCTCAGTGGGTTATCAGCCTCCAGGTGCTCGGGCCTGAAATTCGACCGCGGATTACAGGAAAGACTAGCGGACCGCCAGACCTATTTCGAGGGAAGCCAGCAGTCTGCAGGGACGGAAGGAATACGGGGAAGCTCTCAGGCCCGAGCGGGGGAAAGGGTCTGGGCTGGAATCCCCTCTTAACTCTGAACCCTGAACCCTTAACCCTGAACTCTCGACTCTGAACTCTGAACTCTTTCTTATTCCCCCTTCTCCTTTGGTTTCTCAACGCTCCGCGTCAGCTGCTTGCGCGTGACGACGCCGTTCTCGTAATTGAGGAGCACCTCGTACATTTCGGTGGTCTTCTTCCGGATAGGGACGATTCCCGCGACCCTGTCGGTGTCGGTTTTTTCCCTGACCATATAATACCGGTGGACAGTGCGGCTGCCTTCTTCAGAAACACTGACGGGGCGCCCCACCAGACGGAAGACCTCCTCGGAAGACATCCCCGGCTGGACCTGTTCCATCCCTTCCAGATCAAAGGCCGTGCCATCCACGGTACGGAAAACCCCCGGGACGTGGCTGCATCCGATGAGGGACATGGCAAAGAGAAGCAGGGCGATCTTTTTCATGGTCCGCTCCTTTCCGTTTTTTCCCCGCGAGTATACCACAGGAAGGGTTTCTGGTGTCCTGTCTCGCCCCTCCGGCTCAAATGGCTTCGGGATGCGCGGGGCGGACGGCGGGGAAGGTGTCGGATATATACAGGAAAAGGGCCGCCCAGATGAGGCCGAAGCTCGCCATGTGCCCGGTTGTAAAAGGTTCCCCGTAGGCGAATACCGCCAGGAGAAAATGGCCCGTCGGCACGATGAACTGCATGATCCCGACGGTGGAAAGGCGGAGATGGTTAAGGGCCCTGCCGTAGAGGATCAGGGGGGTGGCCGTAACGACTCCGCACAGAACCAGGAGAATGTCCAGCCCCGTATTTCCCGCAAGAAAGGCGGCCTGCCCCTTTTCCATGAGGAACCAGAGGTAAACCACGGCCAGGGGAAACATGAAAGTCATTTCCACCGCCAGGCCGGATACAGGGGGAATTTTGGCGGCTTTTCTCACCAGGCCATAGGATCCGAAGGAAAAGGCGAGGATGAGGGAGATCACAGGAAGGCTTCCTACCATCACGGTCTGGATGAGGACCCCCGCCGCGGCAAGGAGGATGCTGGCCTTCTGCCTGGCGGTCAGCCTCTCCCTCAGGATCACGGCCCCGAGGAGGATGCTCACGAGGGGATTGATAAAGTACCCGAGGCTCGACTGCAGGACCTTCCCCGCATCCACCGCGATGAGGAAAGTGAACCAGTTGATGGCAAGGAAACAGGTCGTGGCTGCCAGAATAAGGACCATCCGCAAATCCCTGAAGGCGGCGGCCCAGGTTTTCAGCCTCCCGGACGCTGTCAGGAAAAGGGCCAGAAAAACCGCGGACCACACGATCCGATGGGCGAGGATTTCGGTGGGGGAGGTGGGAGAAAGGGCCTTGAAGAAGGCGGGAAAAAATCCCCAAAGAAGATAGGCGGCAAGCCCCGTAAGGACTCCCACCCTGATTTCCGACCCGCTCCTCACGCCGGTGAAGCAGCTTTTTTGGGACGCTGGTTCCTGTCAAGGATCTTTTTTCGGAGTCTTATTGAGGATGGGGTAATCTCCACCAGTTCATCATCGTCGATGAATTCGATGGCCTGCTCCAGGGAGAAGATCGTCGGGGGGGTCAGCCTTGTGTCGATCTCCGAGGTGGAGGATCGCATGTTGGTGAGCTTTTTTTCGCGGGCGGGGTTGACGTCGATATCGAGGTCTTTGGGGGTCTCGCCGACGATCATCCCGGTATAAACCTCGGCACCCGGCCCGACGAAAAGCCGGCCGCGATCCTGCAGGCTCTCGATGGCGTAGGCAGTCACGGTCCCGTCCATCATTGAAATGATCGCTCCGGTTGTCCGCCCGGGGATGTCCCCTTTGTAAGGTTGATAGCCGTCAAAGACGTGGGTCATCACGGCTGTTCCGCGGGTTTCAGTGAGGAGCTCGTTGCGAAGCCCGATAAGGCCCCTGGCAGGAACGGAAAACTCCAGCCGTATGGTTCCCGAACCCGTCCGGATATCCAGCACCTGCGCCCTGCGCGGACCAAGAAGGTTCATGACCCTCCCCTGATACTGGTCCGGAACATCCACGACAAGGTATTCCATGGGTTCGTGGCGGACGCCATCGATATCCCTGAAGATGACCTCGGGCTTGGAGACGGCCAGTTCGTAGCCTTCCCGGCGCATGTTCTCGATGAGGATGGAAAGATGCAATTCACCCCGGCCCGAGACCTTGAAGGTGTCCGGGCTTCCGGTATCTTCCACCCTCAGGGAAAGGTTGGTGCGAAGCTCCCTCCTCAGGCGGTCCCGGATATTCCGGGAAGTGACGTAATCTCCCTCCCGCCCTGCGAAAGGGGAAGTGTTGACCATGAAGTACATGGCGAGGGTGGGCTCCTCGATGTTCACATAGGGCAGGCCGACGGGGTTTTCCGGGTCGGCG
>JAFGWO010000099.1 GCA_016937135.1 Pseudomonadota bacterium | reverse complement strand
GGTTCCCTCGGTTCGATCCGGCCCACCTCAAAGACCTTTTCCCCTGCCTCGGAAAGGGCTGCCGCGATGTCCCCGGCCTCCGACCGTGGAACGATGACGATCATGCCCAGTCCCATATTGAAGGTCCTGAACATCTCGTCCTCGGGAACGTTTCCCAGGCGGGCAATGAGGGAAAAGATGGGGGGCACCTGCCAGGATCCCTTCCGGATGACGGCCTTCATCTCCTCGGGGACCACCCTCGGGATATTGCCTTCGAAACCTCCGCCGGTAATGTGGATCAGCCCGTGGAAAGGGAAGTGGGTCAGTAAGGGGAGCAGAGTGGGTCCGTAGGAACGGTGTTGCGCAAGGAGTTCATCTCCCAGGGATCTTCCGAGTTCAGGGTGGGTATCTTCGAGGGAAAGTTCCGCCATTTCCAGGAGGACTTTTCTGGCCAGGGAATACCCGTTGGTGTGCAAACCTGAGGAGGCGAGGGCGAGGATGGTGTCGCCGGAGGTCACGGACTGGCCGGTAAGAAGGTTCTCCCTGGCCACGACGCCGACAATGGTGCCCGCGAGGTCGTATTCCCCCTCCGCATAAAAGCCTGGCATCTCGGCCGTTTCCCCGCCGAGGAGGGCGCACCCGTTTATCCGGCAGGCTTCCGCGATCCCCTTGACGACCTTCTCCACGATGCCGGGACTCAGGCGGCCGGTAGCAAGGTAATCCATGAAAAAGAGAGGCCTTGCCCCCTGGACGAGGATGTCGTTTACGCAGTGGTTGACCAGATCGCCTCCGACGGTTTCATGACGGTCAAGGAGGAATGCGATCTTCAGTTTTGTTCCGACGCCGTCCACGCTGGAGACGAGGACAGGCTCGGGAGGGAACCCTTCGGTTGAAAAAAGCCCTCCGAAGCCTCCCAGACCGCCGATGACGGAAGGCCCGCAGGTGGATTTAACGATGGATTTGATCCGGTTTTTGGCGTCATCGGCCGCGGAAATATCAACGCCGGCGTCGGAATATCGGGTTTCTTTCATAACAGGGTTCAGGTTCCGGAAATTTCAGCCGATAGAGGAAATTTGCGAAAAAAATTCTTTCGGGTTCGCCAAAGGCTCCGCCAAGGTATCCCAATTCCCAAGGTCTGTCAAACAGCAAAGGGCCGGAGAAGGGCCCGGTCAATTGGCTTTGTTAAAGGAAAAATCCTGGGATTCCAGACCAATGATAAAAGGTTGACAGAAATAGCATTTATGATAGTTTAATAACAAAATTAACAATAATTTCATCCAGGAGGACCTGAACAGGGTTTCGTTGGCTCGGGGTCCTTATGGCGGAGGGGAAGATGCACCCGAAAGGGAGTCTTACCGCGAAAATTCTTCTTATCCTTTTCCTTGCCGGAATGACCTCCGGGTGCGCGTTTATGGATCGGATGCGCAGCAGGGAACCTGCCGCGAATCCTTCAGAGCCGGCGATGCAGGTCCTTCAGGAAAGGACTTTTCAGCTGGAAGATCTGGAACAAGCCTCTTCCGGGAGGATTCCTGTGGAATTGGCGCGTGCCCGGATTATTCTGGAGGAAATGGTGTATTTTTTCGGGAAACAGGATTACCCGGAGGTTTTGCGTCTGGATGCCCTTCTCGGGCAGTCCTTCGATTCCATCAGGTGGCAGCTGGAAGCGGGAGGGGATCCGTTGATTCTCAGGATTGAGGTGCTGGAGGAGGAAAACCGGGGGTTGAGGTCTGCAAACACCGGGAAGGATTTCATTGAAAAGGGGTTGAAAGAGGAAATCCGGAATTTAAAAGCCCTCTCCCGGTTCGAGGCCCAAAGCCTTTCCAAAAGGCTGGCGGCGGCGGAAATGGAAAGGGACAATGCCATCCGGGAAGTCGTCCGGACAAGATCCCGGATCGAGGGACTGGCCTCCGAGGCCGGAGCTTCGGCCATGCATGCCGAAGCGAGGGTCCTTGTAGACCGGATGAGGGAAGAAGCCTTTAACCTGAGGGCGCGCGAACTTCTCAAACAGAGCCAGACTTACCTGGAATCTGGGGAAACGGAGCTGAAAGGGGGCAATCCCGGAGGGGCCGCCTACCTGTTCGATCTCGTTTCCGGCCTCTTTGAGGAATTTAAAAACTGCGATCCAGGAAGGCTGACTGTGACCGTGGAAAGGGCGGCACTTCGCAAATCGGCGTCCCCATCGTCCGCCGTAGTCGGGTCGCTTCCACGGGGGAGTGATGTGCAGGGGGTCCGCATGCTGGCCGGCTGGTTCGAGGTCAGCGATTCTTCCGGGCGCACAGGATGGATCAGGAAGGAGCAGGCGCGCTGAAAACGCGGACACAGTCCCGGCCGGCCTCCTTGGCCCGGTAAAGGGCCGAATCCGCCGCGTCAATGATCTCGGTGTAATCAATCCCGTCCGATGGAGCCGTCGCGACGCCGATGCTGACGGTTATTCTGGTGTTTTCCCCTCTCAGATGAAAAATATTGCCCGCAATGATCTTGCGGATCTTTTCGGCCGTAGTGCTTCCTGCCTCCTTATCGGTGTAGTTAAGGCAGACGATCCATTCCTCTCCCCCGAAACGGCCCACTACGTCGGACTGACGCACGCTTCCCAGTAGGATTTCGCCGCACTGCCGGAGGGCCTCATCCCCCGCGATGTGCCCATACGTGTCATTGTATTTTTTGAAATTATCCAGATCGATCATCAGGATCGTCAACGGGTGGCGGGTCCGGGCAACCAGCTGAAGCTCGCGGTTCAGGTAGTCCCGGATATAACGCCGGTTATATCGGCCGGTAAGGGGATCCGTGATGGACATCTGAAGGAGGGTTTCATTGGTGGATTTGATCTCTTCCAGGCTTTCCTGGAGACTGGTTGACATGCTGTTGAAGGTGGCGATGAATTCCCCGAGCTCTCCTCTGACCTTCGATTGGACCTGCACCCCGGGTTTTCCCGACCTGATGTTCCTGGATACCCTGCTCAGTTCCTCAAGGGGGAGGACGATGCCCCGGGCGAAAAACAATGCCGGGACCAGAAGCAGGCCGGACAGGACAAGGGCCATGAGGAGCATCTGGAAACGGAAGACGCCCAGAGGGCTGAAAGCGCTTTTCAGGGAGGTTTCCAGGACAATTCCCCAGGAGAGGGTCTTGAGGAAATCCGATGTGGCGATGACGTGTTTTCCTTCCAGTCCCCGGAAAAAGGCATGTTTTTCCGGGCCGTGAAGGAGGGCCACCGCCTCGGGGGGGGCTTTTCTCCCCGGAGGGAGGTCAAGGGTGCTCACCTTGATGGATCCTTCCAGGTCGATGAGATATACGGTGGAATCGTCTGGGGAAAGTTCCCGAATCGTCTTTTTCAGCAGGTTTTCCCCTATCCTTGCGCAAAAGACCGCGGATTTGGCCCCGCCGGTAAAGTCGAGTCTCTGAGCCACGGCAAGCCTGGAATTCCCGGTCTCCATGATTTCCCTGATCACGGGGCCGGCCCCGAGAACCCCCAGAGACTCCGGCGGGAGAATGAAATTCTCCCCTGATGGTTGGGATGCGAGGATCTCTCCCTCCGGAGACAGGATCGCCATGGCGTCAAAAAAAGTGCTGCCCTCGAGGAGGTAACTCAGGTAGCTTTCAAGATTGCTGACGGAGTGGCCGTCCTCGCCGTGCGCCCCTGGCCCGGACAGGTTTTTGACCTCTTCCTGGAGAAGGAGGGAGGTCAGGGCGAAATTCTGGACGTCGTCGGCCCTGGTTTCGATCCAGTCGAGGACCTGCTCGGCGATCCTCTGGTTCTTCAGCTCGATGTCCCGGTAAACCCGCTCCCTCAGAATATTGTTTATTCTGTTGCTGGCAAGGAGCCAGGAGAAAAAGGAAGGGACCAGGACGCTGACCACGACCAAACCCAGGATCATGAAACGAAGGGTTGACATGCCCTCGGCGATGCGGGAGAGGATTTTCCCGCCGCGCCTTTTTGGGCCAAGGGGTTTTTCCCTGGATGGGGCTGACATCAACCGACCATGAGCCCCGTGCCATACGACGTGGTCGAGCGGATGATTTTACAGAGAATCTTGACGATCTCCGAATCCAGCTGGGTCCCCGCGTTGTTTTCCATTTCCCTCAACGAGTCTTCAATGTTTATAGCGGCCCTGTAGGGACGGGCGCTGGTCATGGCGTCGAAGGTATCGGCCACCGTCAGGATCTTCGCTTCCAGGAGGATTTCCTCTTCCCGTAGTCCTTTGGGGTAACCCTTTCCATCTGGTCTTTCGTGGTGCTGAAGGACGCTGAGTTTTATCCTTTCGTCAAAATCCAGGGGTTCCAGGATGCGGTATCCGATGAGGGGGTGAAGCTTGATCTGGTCGTACTCGGAATCCTCAAGGGCCGTTGGTTTGTTCAGGATGCTCAGCTCAACAGTGATCTTTCCGATGTCGTGGAGGATCGCGGCCCTCTGGACTATCTCCATCTGATCGAGGGAAAGGCCCATCTGCTCGGCGATGAGGAGGGAATACCTTGTGACCCTTTCGGAGTGGCCCCTGGTGTACATGTCCTTGCTTTCCACCACCATGATCAGGGACTCGATGGTGGAGAAATAGTTTTTCTGGATCTTTTCCAGGAGAAGGGCGTTATTGATCGCCATAGCTGTTTCCGACGCGATGGTAGCCAGCAAAGTCTTTTCGTTGTCGGAGAATGGCTGACCGTTTTTCCGGTTGACAAGGGAGATGATCCCGATCAGTTCGTCACGGATCATGATCGGCACGGTCAGCGAAGTCTTCCTCTCGTACCCCATTTCGCAGTTTGGGGAAAATGTGTCCTGCAGTCGGAAATCCGGGATGAGAAGAGGTTTTTTGTTGGCGGCGACCCATCCGGCAAGAGGGGAGGTTTCCCGGGTATTCCGGCGGGACAGGGTTTGGGCCGCGGGAAGTCCGAGGGAGTATTCCAGGTTCATCTCCCCTGTTCCTTTATCGAAGAGAAAAAGGTGTCCGATCTCAGCCTGAAGGAGTTCCGCGGGAAGGGAAAGGGCCATCCGGAAGATCTGTTTCTTGTCGTGCTCCATCCCCAGCATTCTGCTGATCTGGTGAAGGGCCGAGAGGCGGTTTATGGCTTCGTTGAGGCTTGTGTTGATCTCTTCCAGATCCCTGTTTAGGATAAAGATCCGCTGGTTGGCCTGCCTGGTTTCCTCGAGCTGGTGTTCGAGCTGCTGGGCGAGGGTTTTCTCCTCGACCAATTGCGTCCTTTCCTTTTTCTCAAGGGCCAGCATGCCCTGCTGGAGTTTTTCCATGTTCTGAAGGTCCCGGATGGTTTCGGTGAGGATGGCCTGGCGGCTGCTCAGGCTGGAAAGGACCGGGAGGCTGGAGGAAGGCAGGGCCGCGTCGGTGTCTCCTTCCTGAAAGCGTTGGAGGGTCTTGTTGAGGCGGTGGACATAGAAGATAAAATAGAGGAGAAAACCCGAAACAAGGGCTGAGAAAAGAAAAAGCAGCAGGATTAAAGAGGGTTTCATGGATTCCTTCTGAAAAACAGGCCCCAATCGGGCGGCATCGATCCTGACGGATGCGGCACACCCTGTAAAAAAATCACAAACTGCTTTAATAGCAAAGAAAAACAGACCCGGCAAGGGTCGGGGCCCCGCAGCTGCCCTGCCGGTGAAAGGAACGTTGCCCCGGCAGGCCCGATGTGATAAGTGGAGCGAGCTCACTTTTGCCGGACGGGGAAACGAGGGGGCCCCGGTAAGGGAAACTGGAAAGGGGATCCGCCGAAGTGGATTTTCAGTTCGATATTTTTCTGACCGCCCTTGGACTTGCCTTTGTCCTTGAGAGCCTGCCCTATTTTCTGGCGCCTGACGGGGTAAAGAGGATTCTGGAAACCGTTCGCGAAACTAGTCCGTCCGTGCTGAGGTTTCTCGGGTTTTTCGGGATCATCACAGGCCTGGTCCTTGTTGCCATTTCGAGGCTTGCGGCCTGATCAAAGGCGGAAAGGGGAAGGGACTAAAGCCCCAGGGCCAGGACAGTGGGACCGGCGGGGCATCCTGCATGAAAAGAGTGCGGACCTTTCCTCCTGAAACCATGAACCTGCCCCTTGCCACCCGACTTTTTGACTATAGTCTGCCTGATGAGCTCATCGCCCAGAGGCCGGCTGATGAAAGATCCGGCTCCCGGCTCCTGGCAATGGACCGGTTTTCAGGAGATCTTGCGCACCTGGGGTTTGAAGGGTTCCCCGGCCTTTTAAGGCCGGGAGATCTTGTGGTCCTGAACGACACGAGGGTGTTTCCGGCCCGGCTCATGACCAGGCGGGAGGCGGGAGGGGTCGTGGAGGTGTTCCTTCTCCATTATCCTTCCGGTGAGGGGAAGGCGCCTTGCCTGGTGCGTCCCGCCCGGCGGATCAGGGACGGGGAAAAGTTGTTCCTGCCCGACGGTTCTGCCCTTATGATCAGCCGGGAGGGGGAATCCTTTTCCGTTTCAGGGGACCCTGGCGATCTTGAAAAGGCTGTTAAAACCTACGGCAGGGTACCCCTTCCCCCTTATATCCGGAGGGGGGAGGCTGGGCCTGACCTTCCCGACGAGGAACGCTATCAGACGATTTTTGCCAGGAATATCGGGGCCGTCGCCGCGCCGACCGCCGGCCTTCATTTTGATGACATGATCTTCAGGCGGATCATTGAAAAGGGAGCGAAACTGGCCTGGGTGACCCTG
>JAFGWO010000098.1 GCA_016937135.1 Pseudomonadota bacterium | reverse complement strand
TTTACTTTGGTCGATGTCTGAAACGTATGTCTTTTTCACCTCCTTTTCTGTTATTTGAATGGACAACCTGGATCCCGTGGTCCCGGCAGCGCCCCCGGGGGATTGATGGAGACGCTGCCGGTTCCTTGAGATCACACTGTCCTATAATACCAGAAAAGGCCTTGCAATGAAACTTTTTCTAATGCCTGACTACTACGCACGCTCCCTCGGGCCGGCGACAGGAACCGCGATGGGCTTGCCGGGGGCCTTCAGCTTGGCGTTGATGAAGTCCTGCATCTTGCTGATGTGCTCGGGCTTGAGGTGCTTGAAGCGGGTCTGATGCTTCATGTACTCGCCAACACCCTTGTACTCTTTGGGCGTGTGCTGATACTTGTACTCGCCCTTCTCCCACTCGTAGTTGACCCACATGCCGGTCTGGATGGCCAGTTTGGCCATTTCGACGGTCTTGGCCTCATCAAACAGCCAACCCTTCGGGCAGGGGCAGTGCAGGTGCAGGAAGGTGGGGCCCTGGTAATTGAGGGCCTTCCGGACCTTGTTCATCAGGTCGACAGGATAGGCAACGGACGCCGTCGCGACATAATGAACGGCCGGGTGCCCGCCGATAACCAGCTGGGGGGCATCCTTCGGGAAGAGGACCTTGCCCTCGGGGATGGCTTTACCGGGAGGGGTGAAGGTCGTGTTGGCGCCGTAGGGGGTAGCCGGTGAGGTCTGGATACCCGTGTTGGCGTAGGACTCGTTGTCGTACTCGACAAAGAGGGCATCATGGCCACGATACATCATGGCGGACATGGCCTGCAGGCCGATGTCGATGGCGCCACCGTCGCCGGCGAAGACAACGATGTTGGGCAGCTCGCCCTTCCACTTGCCCTTCCGGATCAGGACCTGATAGGCCGCCTCAATGCCGGAGGCAACGGCGCCGCCGTTGGTGATCTGGCAGTGAGTCCATGGGGTTGCCCAGGGGCCGCACAGGTAGCTGGTGTTAGCAACATACATACACCCGGTGGGACCGAGGAAAATGCTGTTGGGGCCGCAGGCTTTAGCAACAAGCCTGTAGGCCAGGGCCGGGCCGCAACCGGCGCAGGTGCGGTGGCCGGGCACATACATTTCGGCCTTCGGTGCATTCCGGGTAGACTTGATCATCTCCAGGTTCTGCGTTTTTACAGTCGCCATTATCGGTTTCTCCTTTCAAGGTAGAGAGCAGCGCAGGGCTAATTAAAACTGCAGCCTGCGGGCGCCCTCCCAGCCAGCGATGTCAAATCCGGCCCAGTACACCCACTGATCGACCTGGCCGGTCTTGGCTGCCTTCGCAAGCACTTCAGCATACTGGAAGAACATGTCCAGGGTCACAACCTCGCCGCCGAGTCCCGCCATCATGGAGGTAACGGCCGGCCTTTTGTCCAGGTCGTACAGGGAAGCGCGGACCTCGTGGATCAGGTTGCCGCCCCTCATGGCTCCGCCGTAAGAGGTGCTGGTCTCGATGGTTCCGATGGCCTTGAACTTGCCGCATCTCTCGGCGATCTCATCGGACGGGAAGGGCCTGGTGAACCGGGGCCTTACCATTCCGGCCTTGACGCCCTTCTTCCGCAGGTGGTTGACCGCGTAGCGGGCCGTTTTGGCATGGCCGCCCTGGAGGAAGAACACGAATTCGGCGTCGTCGGTCATGTACTCGTCGAGCATGGGGGCATAGTTGCGGCCCATAACCTCGTTGTACTCCTTGACGCACTTCTCGATGACCTTGGGCAGGTTGGCATGGGCACCGGCCCTCTGGATGTCAATAGCCGCGCCCTGGTCCGGGAAGATCTGGGGACCGTGCAGGGTCGGGCGATGGGGATCCAGGGGATGCGGATGGTTGTACGGGGGCAGATACTCGTCGACCTGGGACTGCTCGGGGACGGGAACCTTGCCCGGGATGTGGGACACGAAGTAGCCGTCCTGGCAGCAGAACTGGGGCAGCATGACATCCTGGTCTTCACCGATGCGATAGAACATGATGGTGTTGTCGAAGACCTCCTGGGGGGACTCAGCCCAACCCATGATGTAGCCCTGGTCCCTGGCGCTCATGACGTCGGTGTGCTCGGAACCGAAGTCGCCGGGGGGGTCGAGGGCGCGGTCAGCGATCGCGCACTGGCAGGGATACCGTCCGCCGGCGGTGGGGGAGTAAACCTCCATGCCGTAAGCCACGCCGACACCCGAGGTACCGGTGTAGGCCCTGGCGCCGGAAGCGGAAGCGCCCAGCGTCACGGACATCTGGGCGTGCTCGCCCTCGCCGTGGACGAACTCGGCATCCAGGTCACCGTTTGCGACGAGCTTGGAAAGCTCCATCATGATGCCGGTGTAGGGGCGGATAGGATAGGACGTAATGACCTCTACCCTGGCAGCTTTTGCTCCGTAAGCCGCAGCGGCGCAGCCGCTGTAGAAATATTCTTTCGCCATCTTCAAACCTCCTCCTTAGAACGGGACATCCAGCCGGACAACGCCATCGGGGAAATTGAGTTCTTCCTCGGCGGTGAGGGCATCGGCGGGGCACTCGTTAATGCAGATCCGGCAGCCTTTGCAATACTTGGCGTTCCACTCCATCTTTTCGGTCTTCTCGTTCAGCTGCCAGCAGGCGTCCGGGCAGAAGATGTAGCAGTTAAGGCAGGTCGTGCATTTCTCGTGATCGATAACGGGGCGGACGATCCGCCAGTTGCCCGTGATCATTCCCTCGTTTTCCGTCTTCGGGGACGGAATAACAGCGCCCATCGGGACCTGGAGATGCTTGGGGATCTTGAACTTGACTGTGTACTTAGGCATTTCCTTCTCCTTTCCTGGATCCTACAGGTTCGTAACGACAGCCTGTTCGTAACCCTTCTTGACGCCGTCCTTGTTGGCGGCAACGGCAACAACGTTCTCAAGGCTGAATGCGTCGGTCACCTTGCAGGCGGCCCCGACAAGGGGAGCGGAAGGGCCAGCACCGATACCGACAACCTCGACCCCGCCTTCACCACCCATGAAGTCGATATCGGCGACCTTGGCGATGGAGTTGGCATCCACGGTGACGATCTTGCTGAGAAGGTCCTTGTTGGGGATGAACTTCAGGATATCGTCGACAGACCTCTTGGTGTTGATGACGAGAACGCCGCCCTTGGGCATGCCCCAAAGGACGTTCATGCCCTTGATGATGGCGTCCTGCATGATGATGACCATCTCGGGGTGCTCGTTCTCATACTCGTACCGCATCTCGATCTCTTCATCGCTGATGCGGGCATACTTCCGCAGAGGAACGTTCACGCGGTCCGGAAGGTCCGCGTAGTTATCCCATGCCTGCACGAACTTGCCCGCTTTGTCCGCAGCGTTGGCGATGAGAAGCGAAGCGTGACGTCCTTCCATATCCTGAAGAACGCCAGTGGCCCAGATTGTTACCTCGAAAATCTTTGCCATAATGTTTTCCTCCTTTGTTCTACTGCTCGTCATTAAAAACCGGAACAACATTTACATTTGGTGTGTCTTACTCCCCCCTTTCCTGCGGGTTTTCTTGCCTGAAACCCAGACCTCCTTTCTGACCGAAAAAAGAATTTCTTCAATATCCTCGAGATGCTCGCGCATTGCCTTGGCCGCGAGCTCCCTATCCCTCGCCTTTAAGGCGTTAAACACATTTCTGTGGAAAGAAAGGGATTTTTCGGGCCTCCCTTCCACCTGCAAGCTCCGGTCACGGCTGTCGGATATGGCATCCATGAGGGTATCCATGACACGAAGGATGATCTTGTTGCCGGTCGCTCTCGCAAGGGCGTAGTGGAACTCCTTGTCGACGTCGACCCCCGGCCCGCCCTGTCTCACCTCTTCGGCCTGGCTGTCGAGGATTTCCTCCAATCGGGCGAAATCCTCATCCGAGGCCCTCTCGGCGGCCAGCAGGGCAAGCTGTGGTTCAAGAATCTTACGGATTTCAAAGAGCTCCAGCTGTGTATCCTTTTCCGTCAAGATGGCATTGGCCAAAGGCTTGACGATCTGTTCAATGGGCTTTAAGGCAACGTAAGTCCCGTCTCCCTGACGGATCTCGAGAAACCCCTCCCCCTCAAGAGCGCGAAGGGCTTCCCGGAGGGACGAACGGCTGACCTTGAACACCTCCGAAAGCTCCCGCTCCGGGGGCAGCTGGTCCCCCGACTTGAGACGGCCGTTCTCGATAAGGACTTTTATTTTGGAAACGATTTCCTCGTAAACCTTCGTCTTGCGAACGGGTTTGAACATCCCCGGATTTTCCTCGCCAGCCTTCAAAACCCACCATCTGGATCAATGCTTCACCGCTGAAGGCCGCTCGGAAGCCATGGCTTGCTGGCTGGCGGCCCTTTCAAAGTGGGGGGCCGTCAGCTTGACTGAATCGAGGTCAACCTTTTCCTTTGCTTTCATCGCATCCTCAAAAGCAAAAATCACGGCTCTCTTGCAGAGGGCCTCGATGTCGGCGCCTGTGTACCCTTCGCTCATGTCCGCCAGGGCGTCGACATCTACGCCGGCGTCGAGGGGAAGGCCCTTGAGGAAAACGTTGAAGATCTCGACGCGCTCATTCCGTTCGGGGACCTCGAACTCAAGGATGTAGTCAAGACGCCCTGCCCTCATCAGGCCCGGATCCAGCAGGTCGATCCGGTTGGTGGCCGCCAGGACCGTGACCCCCAGGCCGCTCTGGAGCTCATCCATCTCGCGGAAGAGCTGGCTGGTCAGCCTCTGGGTCGTGCTGCTGACGTTGTCTTCCGTCCTGGAAATGGCAAGGGCATCGATATCGTCGATAAAGAGGACGCAGGGGGAAACCTGCTTGGCGCGCTTGAAGACCTCCCTAAGGCCCTTCTCCGACTCGCCGACCCATTTTGAGAGCAGGGTCGGGGGATCAATGGCGATCAGAGTCTGGTTGACCTGCCCGGCATATGCCTTGGCCATGAGGGTTTTCCCGGTGCCTGACGGGCCGGAAAAGAGAATACCCTTGGGCGGACCCATTCGGCTGCTGGTGAAGGAAGGAAGGTTGAAGGTGGGCAGGTCGATGATGGAAAGGAGAGCCTTCTTGACGTTGTGAAGCCCTCCCACGTCCTCGAACTTGACATGGGGACGCTCGACCATGAATTCCCTTGTGGAGGTCGGCTCCACATTCTTGAAGGCTTCAATGAAGTCGTCGGCGGTCACCTCGAGTTTGGTGCCCTCCGGCAGACTCGGTTTTTCGTCAACCTCATACTTGACCTTGGGGACGACCCTTCTGAGGGCGGCCATGCCGGCCTCCTTGCAGAGGGCCGCAAGGTCGGCGCCGACGTAGCCGTGGGTGATCTCGCCGAGATGGGCAAGATCAACATCCGGGCCAAGGGGCATTTTCCGGGAATGGATCTTGAGGATCTGGGAGCGCCCCTGCTTGTTGGGCACGCCGATGGTGATTTCCCTGTCGAAGCGCCCTGGCCGCCTGAGTGCAGGATCCAGGAGTTCGGGCATGTTCGTAGCCCCGATGATGACCACTTCGCCCCTTGAGACCAGACCGTCCATGAGGGCCAGAAGCTGGGCAACAACCCTCTTCTCCACATCACCGATGACCTGAGCCCTTTTGGGGGCCAGTGCATCGATCTCATCGAGGAAGATAATGGCGGGAGCGTTCCTCTTGGCCTCCTCGAAGACCATGCGGAGTTTGGCTTCGCTCTCTCCATAGAATTTGTGGATTACCTCCGGGCCGTTGACGTGGATGAAATGGGCCCGGACTTCATTGGAGATGGTTCTGGCGATGAGGGTTTTTCCTGTCCCGGGAGGCCCGAAAAGGAGGACGCCCTTCGGGGGATCGATGCCGAGCTCCGTGAAAAGCTCGGGGAATTTAAGGGGAAGTTCGATCATCTCCCTGATGCGGGCAAGTTCGACCTCCAGGCCGCCGATGTCCTCATAGGATGTTCTGGTTGTCTTTTCATGGGAAAAATCGGAAACGCGGAAGGAAAGGGAGGTGCTCGGGGTGATCCTCAGGGCCCCTTTGGGACTGGCCCCCTCTATAATGTAAAACTGGGGACGCGTCCCGAAGAGGACAATCTCAACCCGGTCCCCTACAACAACGTTAAGCCCTGCGAGAAGCTGTCGAACATGGCGCAGCTCCTTGTCCTTCGGCATCAGGGCGTTGGGATCCACAGGGGACAGGAGCACGCTGTCGGCGGACCGGAAGGGCACTTTTTTAACGGTTACCCATTCATCGATGCCCGCCTGGGCGTTGTCCCGTGTAATGCCGTCGATCTGGAGAATATTCTGGCCGGAATATTCAGGGGTAGTCTGGGCGGCCCTGGCCACCGTTGTCCTGCGCCCGGTGATGGAAATGCAGTCGCCGGGGCTGGCGCCGATCTTCTGCATGTCTTCCTTGTCCATACGTGCAAGACCGCTGCCTTCATCCTCGATGAAGGAAGTGGCTACGCGAAGGGTAACGTCTTTCTCCTTGGTCTGTTTCAGGTGGGTCGTCGTGGTCATAAGCCTCCCAATCACTTTCGTTAGCTGATGGGTTTCGGGATACAGATCAGACCTTTAAAAATGTAGGATGGTCAGACCAATATTTAGTATATGAACCCCGTTCCTGTCAACCCAAAACGTCCTGCCGGTACCTCTTCCTGGCGGGGTTTGGAAGCGGAATGGAACCTTGCCGGACTGTTAAGCGGGGCTTTTCTGACGCAACCAACCTTTCAGTAACCGTTGCACTATACCTTAACCCTGTCCATTATGCAAGGGAGAGAAAGACCGGACCGGTCTCACCCTTCGGGGCAGGATCTGCCGTCCTTCACCCTTCTTTTCAAGGCTTCCAGCTGGTATCGGAGCCGCAAAGGAAGACGGGAACCCAGTTCGCCAAAAAAGTCCTGGATGGGCTCTAACTCCCCCTCCCAATCCCGGGCGGAAACCCTCAGCAACTCAGGGAGAGCATCTTTTCCAAGGGAAAGACCGTTTGTGGCTATATCTTCAACTCTGGGGACAAGACCGGCGGGGGTTTGCACAGCCTCCACTTTCCTCTCCAGACGGTCGCACATCCATTTCAGAATCCGGCTGTTCTCCCCGAATCCCGGCCAGAGAAACCGGCCTTTAGGGTCCTTCCGGAACCAGTTGACATAGAAGATCCGGGGCGCCCGGTCCCCCAGCCGGTCTCCCATTTCCAGCCAGTGCTGGAAATAATCCCCCATATGGTATCCGCAAAAGGGTTTCATGGCGAAGGGGTCCCTCCGGACGGCGGCAACCTTGTCGAGAATGGCAGCGGTCGCCTCGGAGGAAGCGGTCGCCCCCATGAACACCCCATGGTCCCAGTCGAAGGATTCACAGACCAGAGGGATGACTCCGGAACGTCTGCCTCCGAAAAGGATGATGTCTATGGGAACCCCCTCCGGATCCTCCCAATCGGGACTTTTCGTGGGACATTGCGAGATGGGAACGGTGAACCTGGCGTTCGGATGGGCCGCGGGCTCGTTGCTCTGCGGGTTCCAATCCCTCCCCTTCCAATCGATGGCGTGGGACGGGATCGGTTCCCCCATGTCTTCCCACCAGACGTTGCCCTCGTCGGTCAGGGCGCAGTTGGTGAAGATGGTGTTTCGCTCGAGCATCTCCATCGCCACGGGATTGGTGGAACGGGCCGTGCCGGGAGCGACACCGAAAAACCCCGTCTCCGGGTTGATGGCGTGAAGGCGTCCGTCCTCCCGGATCTTCATCCAGCAGATGTCATCGCCCAGGGTCTCGGACCTCCACCCGGGGATGGTCGGCTGGATCATGGACAGGTTGGTTTTGCCGCAGGCGGAGGGAAAAGCACCGGCAATGTGGTATTTCCTGCCCTCCGGGCTTATGAGCCGCAGGATGAGCATGTGCTCGGCCATCCAGCCTTCCCGCCTGGCAATGTTCGAGGCGATCCGGAGGCTGAGACATTTTTTCCCCAGGAGAGCGTTCCCGCCGTAGCCCGACCCGTAGGACCATATGAGGTTTTCCTCCGGAAAATGGCTGATGTATTTGTCTTCCATGGGGGCGCAGGGCCATGGAAGGTCCTTTTGGCCCGGCTTCAGGGGATAGCCCACGGAGTGAAGACAGGGGATAAACTCGCCATCGGTGCCGAGGGCCTTTATTACCTCGTTTCCTACCCGCGTCATCATGTGCATGTTGCAAACCACGTAAGGGCTGTCTGTGATCTGGATGCCCGTTCTCGCGAGAGGGGATCCTACAGGACCCATGGAAAAGGGGATGACGTAAAGGGTGCGTCCACGCATGCACCCGGAGTACAGCTTCCGCATCTTTTCCTTGAGCTTGTCGGGGTGGATCCAGTTATTGTTGGGACCGGCGTCTTCCGGGGAGGAGGTGCTGATGTAGGTCCGTGATTCGACGCGCGCGACGTCGCTTGGATCGGAACGGAAAAGAAAGCTGTCCGGCCTCCTTTCCAGGGCCACGGCGCTTCCCTTGCGCACCGATTCCGCCATTACCTCGTCGTATTCCTTCCGGGATCCGTCGCACCAGTGGACCCTCTCCGGCCTGCACATTGCGGCCGTTTCCTCCACCCATTTCACCAGCCCTTTGTGACCGCATGGAAACTCCATCAAATTCTCTCCTGTCCCTGGCAATCGGCTGTTCTTCGAGGATTTCTTGAAGATTTAACCGGAGGGTCCCTCACTCAGGCAACGCCCTCGTAATGCTGTTTTGACCATAACCGGAGGTTTCCCTATAACAAATTCCCTTTTCGATGTCCATGGATCGGGCGCCCCGGAAAAAGTTTGGTCCCCTTCCCTCTCCCTGGGAACCGATTTGTTCCCCCACCTGACCCGATTACCGTATAAAATAGAGCTTTAAAAGGATCGCAAAAAGTCCAATCCGTGACTTAACGCTTCCCGGAAAGGAAAAGCGTCGTTTTCCCTTTCCTCACGGATCAAGGACTTGCAACCCGAGCCCTTGATCCGGGCGCCCCGACCGGGGCGCGTTGATGATTTTTTGCTCTCTTCGGCACCCACCAGGGCCGGGCCTTTTTACCCGGCAACAAAGGAGACGCCACATGGCCGATATCCTCAGTTCCCTTGCCGGTTCGTGCACCCGTAATTTCAGCACCCGTCCCGTGATCATGGGGACCCACGGAATGGTGACCAGCGGACATTATCTCGCCAGCCGGATCGGGCTCCACATCCTCGAGGAAGGGGGCAATGCCGTGGATGCCGGGGTAGCCATGGGTTTTGCCCTTTCGGTCCTGGAGCCCTTCATCTACGGGATCGGCGGGGAGGTGCCCATCCTCGTTTATCTCGCTAAAGAGAAGAGGGTCATCGCCCTGTCGGGACAGGGCCCCGCACCGCAGGCCGCGACCATCGAATGGTTCCGGAAGAACGGCATCGACACGATCCCGGGGGAAGGACTCCTGGCGGCTGCGGTCCCCGACGCGGTCTCGACCTGGATCGCCGCCCTCTCCTCCTATGGGACCATGACCCTTGGCCAGGTCCTGGACCCTTCGGTGGAACTGGCTGAAAAAGGTTTCCCCATGTACGACCGCCTGCGCTCGGCCATTGAGGTTCTTTCCCCCCGCTGGCGGGAGGAATGGCCCACTTCGGTGAAGGCCTTCCTTCCGGAAGACCGGGTGCCTGCGGAGGGTGAAATCTATATCCAGACCGATCTGGGGAAAATGTTCCGTTCCCTGATGGACGCGGAGAGCCGGAACCGGCGGGAAGGACGGGTCGGGGCCCTGGCGGCGGCAAGGGACGTGTTCTACAAGGGGCCCATCGCGGAAAAGATCGTGTCCTTCATCTTTGAAAACGAGTTTCCGGATGCGACGGGAAAGAAAAACCGGGGACTCATCACCGCCCGCGACCTCGCCCTTTATACCACCCGGGCGGAGGAGCCGGTCCGCGCGTCCTACCGCGGCCTGGAGGTCTGCAAATGCGGACCCTGGTGCCAGGGACCCGTCTTCCTCCAGCAGCTGACTATCCTCGAGGGGTATGACCTTCCTTCCCTGGGACATAATTCCCCCGAATACGTCCACCTTTTGGCGGAAACCGCCAAACTGGCTTTCGCTGACCGGGAAAAATACTATGGGGATCCCGATTTCGTGGACGTTCCCCTCCCCTGGCTTCTCAGCAGGGAGTACGCCGCCGAGCGCCGGAAGCTCATCGATCCTGCCAGAGCCTCCCTCGAGCTGCGCCCGGGGAACCGGCCCGCTCAGACCCCCCGTTTCCGGGAAGACCCCTCGGGGACCTTCAAGGGCGACACGACTCACCTCGACGCCGCGGACCAATGGGGCAACATGCTGGCCGCCACGCCCAGCGGCGGATGGTTCGCGAGTTCCCCGGTCATTGACGGCCTCGGGTTTCCCCTGGGATCAAGGATGCAGATGTTCTATCTCGACCCTGATCACGCCAACGCTTTGGCCCCCGGCAAGCGTCCCCGCACCCCCCTTACCCCTTCTCTTGTTCTGAAGGACGGGGAACCCTTCATGGCTTTCGGGACGCCGGGGGGGGACCAGCAGGACCAATGGACCCTTCAGTTCTTTCTCAACTGCGTGGATTTTGGAATGGACATGCAGGAAGCCGTCGACGCCCCGACGTTCCATTCGAGCCATTTCCCGGCATCTTTCTACCCCCACTCCGCGGAACCAGGAGGCCTCCACATCGAGGAAAACGTCCCGGACAGCCTGATCCAGGCCCTAAGGGACCTCGGCCACGACGTCATCATCGACCGCCCGTGGAGCCACGGACGGGTAATGGGCATCCGATATGACCGGGAAACGGGGGTCCTGAGTGGAGTTTCAACCGCCCGCCTTGAAACGGGGTACGCGATGGGGTGGTGAGAGAAACACGAAGGGAGAAGACCGAAAAGGGAACAGGGAAGGGAAAACGACGCTTTTCCCTAACCGGTGCGCAAAAAGTCCCGAATAGGATTTTTGCGACCCTATCAACGATAAACGATAAACGTTTTTTTTCAGAACTGAAAACGGGGCCCCGGATGTTTTCCGGTGGCCCCGTTTTTTTCCTATCAATTCACGATTCGGACCGCAGCCTGAATGAATATTGCCTTTACGCCCTTACCCTTTACGCTTTACGCTTTACGCATCACCGCATCTCAGACGCTTGCCCTCCCCAGGTCCTTCTTTTTCGACCGCCTCTTGAGGGTGGCGTGGGCGGCGGCCAGACGGGCGGCCGGGAGAC
>JAFGWO010000097.1 GCA_016937135.1 Pseudomonadota bacterium | reverse complement strand
CCCGGATCAGCAGCTTGCCTGCGCGCCCTTCCAGTCCCCGGAAGGGCAGAATTACTGGAGCGCCATGAAATGCGCCGCCAACTACGCGTGGGCGAACCGTCAGTGCCTCATGCATTGGGTTCGCGAAACCCTCACGGATTTTTTCCGCATAGCGCCCGCCGATCTCGCCTTTCGCCTCCTTTACGACGTGGCCCACAACATCGTGAAGCTGGAAAAACACAAGGTCGGCGGGGAAGACAGGCTTCTGGCCGTTCATCGGAAAGGGGCCACCAGGGCCTTTCCCCCGGGTCATCCGGAGATCCCGGAACGCTACAGACCCTTCGGACAGCCGGTGATCATCCCGGGGGACATGGGCACGGCCTCCTATCTGCTCCGGGGCACCGAAACGGGCATGGCAAAAACCTTCGGAAGCTCTTGCCACGGGGCCGGGAGGGTGCTTTCCCGCCACGCCGCCATCAAGGCGGCAAAAGGCAGGGCCATCAACCGGGAACTGGAGGATGTCGGGATCTTTGCCCGGGCATCCGGGGACCTCTCCCTCAAGGAGGAGATGCCGGAAGCCTACAAGGACATTTCGGCTGTGGTGAATGTGGTTCACAACTCCGGGATCGCGGCAAGGGTGGCGAAGATGCATCCTTTGTGCGTGATCAAGGGGTAGGGAAACAAGTCCAGAGATCAGAGTTCAGAGTCCAGGAGAAAGGCCGTGCGTGCGTAACAGGGTGGTTGCTTAAGGGGCCTGTCAGCGCACAGATGCGGTTTCGTCTCTTCGTTGCTTCGTACCTTCGTTAATCCTTCATTTCGTTGCTTCGTTCCCGGACCCGGTAATCGGCACGCCTCCTCATGAGCAGCAGGACCGCCAGAACTGCGGCCATTCCGGCCATCCCCGTCCACGGGTCATCTCCGGGCGGCGCGGTTGTTCCGCACCCTCCTCCCCCGCCCCCGCTTCCGTCGCCACCGCAGTCGCTGTCCTGGTCATCCACATCCCCGTCGCAGTCGTTGTCGATCCCGTCATCGCAGATCTCCTCCGCCCCCGGGTGGAGGTCCGGATCGGTGTCGTCGCAGTCAACGTCGCTTAAATAGCCGTCTCCGTCTTCGTCAACCGCACTGCCCACCAGGATCACGCCGGAATTGTCGACATCCTCCCCGTCGACGGTCAGGACAACCCGTGTCGCGCCTTCACGAAGCCCCATGAAAACCCCGTCCGGATTTATCGACCCTATGTCCTCCTCGGTGACCCGCCAGGACTTAGTCGTGTGGGGCATCAGGCAAGTAAAGGCTCTGGTCTGGCCCACTCCTACCTGAGCGAAAAATGGGGAGATGGCGGTGACGCGCCAGGGGCCCGTGTCATAGGGGGTCAGAGGAGCCGACTCCCCGAATTCCAGCGTGAAGGAGGCGATCCCTGGGGAAACCGGGGAGATGGCCCATGCATCTCCGGAAACCTCCTTGATAACAGCCACCGAGGGAGTGTGGTTATCGGCATCCTCGATGGGGCCATACCGGAGGCTGACGGCGTCGTCGTATAGGGCAAGGGGTTGGAGGGTGCCCATGGGAAGGTATCCCGAGTAGGGGGCGAAGGGCGCCAGGGCGCCCGCGAGGTTGACCCTTTTCCCCGAGCGAATCAATCCCGAAAGGCGGGCATCGAAATCCCCTCCTGCTATCAGCCGTTCGATGGCCTGGGCAGGGGTCAGCCCGGGATCAGCCGCTAGGGTCAACGCCAGAACGGAGGCCGCGACGGGGGCCGCGAAAGAGGTGCCGCTGGCGATTTCATATTCACCAACACCACCGGAAGTGGAAAGGAATTCCTGCCCGGGAGCCGCCATTTGCACTGATTGCGGCCCATAGTTGGAAAACCGGGCAAGGCTCCCGGTGGAACTGGAGGCTGCGACAGCAAGCACGTTGTCGATGGGGATCTTGGTGTATTCGGCCGGAAGAACCGGATCTAACCCATCGTCGTTGTTGTCCCCCAGATGGTCTTCGCCACCATTGCCGGCCGCTGCCACGAAAACGATTCCGGCATTGCCTGCCTGCACAATGCTGTCTTGCAGGGACCTCAGCTCCACCAAGGGGAGGGGGAAGATCCACGAAGCGTTCAGGACGCGGACAGGAGGCGTGCCGGTCCCCGACAGTGTACCGATGGCGTAATTGATGCTTTCCAATATCTCATCGAGATAAAGGGATTTAAGGGGCATGACCTTGACTCTTTCCGCCCCCACGCCTGCTCCGCCAACTCCGTTGTCCCATCCCCCGGCGATGATCCCGCTGATGAAGGTCCCATGGTAGGGCGCCTGACTGTCATAATCATCTTCCGCCGTATTGTTTCCCTCCGTGAAATCCCACCCGTTCGCGTCGTCAGGATAACCGTTGCCGTCATTGTCGGCACCGTTTGCCGGCAACTCCGCCGGGTTGGCCCACAGGGAACTGTGAGGCAGATCCTCGTGGTTGGGAATGTACCCGATGGCACCGTCGAAGAACCCTTCCTCCCCGCAACCGGAATCCAGGACCCCCACAGTCCCCCTCATGGTGGATTCAAAGGCCTCTCGCATCACGTACCATCCCTCCGGAGCGTCGATGTCCCGGTCGATGAAGACCTGCCTTCCGGAGTCGACGAAGTATCCGGTTAAGGGAGACGCGTTAAGGTGCCACTGGTCGCCCGACCAGTAGGCCGGATCATCCGGTTCCTGCCTGGGCATGGCAAGATACCGGGCCCGCCAGTTCAGATCCGCGAATTCGACGGCGGGATCCGATTCCAGGAGTTTTACGGCCTCGGCGGCAGAAATCCCGGGGCCGAGGAAAAGCCTTTCGATCCCGACGTTCCTGAACCTCCTGGAGCCTCGCGCACTTACAAGACCACGGGCCCTGGTCCGCTCGGACTCCTTGGAAGAGGCCCGGAATTTGACCAGAACATCCCCTTCCCGATAAACAGGGAGGTTTTCAGAATTGATCGAGGGATCCCCTGAAACTGGAAGAACCCAAAAAACAAGGAAAAAAATCGAAAAAAGGATTTTTTTCCTCATTCTCTCTCCAGAAGAATGGCCCGATAATTGGGTTCCGCATAACGGACCTCGGGGTGTGAGGAAAACCGCCTGGCCGCCTCCGGGATATCCGTCTCTTCAGGAAGGAGGATAAGAAGCAGGCTGCCTTTCCCCACAGGCCGCCCTATCCGACCGCCCTCTTCAAGAACGATAGCCGCGATCCGCTCCTCGGGGATGTCATCCTGGAAAGCGACAAGAAGTTCTCCCGGTACCCAGGGATGTTTCGGGATCTGGCTGTTGGTGCCTGAAGCGGCGCAGGAAAGAATGGGGAAAATTCCAAAAAGAAGGATTATCCATCCGAGGGCGAAAACGCGGGGCTTTCGCGGGGAGTATCGGCAAGGGCGACTGGCCGGCATGGAAATCGGGAAGTGATTGTCGCTCATCATACGCGTTTCCTCAACATACGCGTTTCCTCAACGGATCGCCCCGCCCTGTCCTGGAGGATTCCGCGAAAAACCCTTATCTGGAGATGGACGGACGATCCAGGGTCCCCCGGATGCGCCAGGTGGTGCCGCCGTCTGGCCCCGGCCGGGCTCCGGCCATGGACAGGAGGGGGAGGACCTTTTCCCTGATGCGGCTGTCCGGACGAACCTGGAGTGTCATGTTAAGGCGGGAATCCTGGAGGCGCCCGGGGTTCAGAGCCATCGTGCCCCTCATCTCCCCGGTAAAGTCCCCCAGGAAACGGTTTTCCCCTATGCTCAAAACCCCTTTATCAACCGTGAAGACAAGATCCACGCCGGAAAATTTCAGGGGCGAAAGATCAACCGCCTCTAGCAGGCTTCCTGAAATCTCGATCCCCTCGCCCCTTATCTCCCCCTCGCCGGTCAAGGTCTGGGCGGATTCCCCTTCCCCCTGGAGGGTACCCAGAACGGTGGCAGCGCCCGCGACCCGATACGGCAGTGTCTCCGGGAGGGGTGCCCTGCCCAGGTCGGCTTCAAGGGAGGTCAGTTCGAACTTCCACCCTCCCCTTCCGGAACGCGCTTTGATCTTTGAAATCCCCCAGATCCCGGAAATCCGGACAGAGGCCCCCTTGCCTCCCGTGAGAAAGGATGAAAGTGAAGGTGAAATGACCGCATCCCCGATGACCACAGGGTTGGCCCCCGGGTCGAGAGTCACATCTTTCAAACGCAAGGAAAAGGGGATCGCCAGAGAGGCTTCCCGGCACCGGACGATTTCGTCGGTCCAAAGCGACAACCGCCCGTTCACCCAGGAGGTGAGGTTATCCCTGGGGAAGTTCACGAAGGCAAACAGAAGGGTCAGCA
Source organism: Pseudomonadota bacterium (assembly GCA_016937135.1). GTDB lineage: Bacteria > BMS3Abin14 > BMS3Abin14 > BMS3Abin14 > BMS3Abin14 > JAFGWO01. The sequence continues at coordinate 3,978 of JAFGWO010000097.1, read as the reverse complement.
GGAGGAACCAGATAAGGTAACCGGAGAGGCGAAGGACACTTTTCCGGTTCATGCAGCCTCCAGAGCCATGACCAGGATGGTCGCGTCCAGGAGTTGAGGATCGTCAAATCGGGTCTTGAGACGCACTCTAGTGGTCCTGGCCATAAGATCCGTCCCCTCCACCGCTTTCAGAAAACCTGTGATTTCCGCAAGGTTGATCTTCTCTATCTTCAATTCCACGCTTGTCTCGAGCATCCCGGACTCCAGGTCGCGGGAAAGGGGCTTCATGCTGGTGATTTTATCGGCCAGCCCGAGTTTTCTGGCCTCCCCTTCCATGGCCGCGAGCAGGGAGGTGCCGGTCGTCTTCCTGGCCAGGCTGACCTCCATCTCCTCAAGGGTTCGGCTGAGGGCAAGATATTCCGCCGCAAGTTCCCGGAACTGCTGCAGATTCTCCAGCTGCCTTTCCGCCAGGTTCTGATAGCGCCCCTGGCTGGAAAGAAGGGGGCTGATCACAGCACCAAAAAGGAGGGCCCCTCCGACAAAAATGGAGGCCGCCAGCGTCAGGACCTTTTCACGTGGGGAGAGCTTTCTGAAAAATTCAAACACCCTACCGGACCTCCGTCTCCAGGCGGAAAGTGACCTTGTTGGGATCGGCGCCGACCCTGGCATTCTGGACCTGGACCTCGATGAAGAAGGGGTCCTCTTCCAGGGCGCTCTTGATCCGGTCGACAGAATCGAAGGACGTCACGGTACCTTCAATCCTCAGCCTCTTCGAATCATAGGAAAGTTCGTCGATCTTGAGGGGAACCTCCGCCGGGACAGCCGCGCTGAGCCGGGAAAGGACGAGGAGTGCCCCGGTCCCTGTAAGCCCTGACAGCTGGCTGCTTTTCTTCTTCAGTTCCTCTAGTTTGTTGCGGGTTTCGGCCACTTCCTGTCCCTGGATGCGGCGCGCTTCCGGAAAAAGCTCCGAAAATTCCGCGGCAATCCGGTCCGAGTATCCTTCATAAAGGGCCTTGGCCCTTTGGGTTTTCATCCCCAGGTTACCCACAAAGAAAAGAAAGACAAGGACACCCAGAAGGGCGGTGCGCAGGGCCGGTTTTTTCAGGGCCTTATAGGCCCTCATGGGAGAAAAGGATCCCTGTCGAAGATCGAGGGCCATGGAATGCCGGCTTCCGATGCCCCGAAGGGCCAGCCCTGAGGCGATGGCGAACAGGGCCTTGTCCCCGGCCAGGGAAGGGACACCCGAGGATTGGGACGGGGCGTTAAAATCCAGCTGTCTGATTCCCTTCTCCTCCTGGCGTTCCATAATCATTGAGGCTTCCGGACCGGAGCAGGCCAGGACGAGACCATCCGTTTCCGGGATCGACTGAAAGACCTCTTCAGCCAGTTGAGAGACAGGGTCCCCTCCTCCCTCCTCTCCCGGAGAGGAAAACCTCCTGACGTACCCGACGAGGGAGGACTGGATGCGGACAAAAAGGGCTTCCCCTTCGGAGCAAAAAACCCCCGCCCCGTTCTGAAGGCCCAAAGCCCTGCAAAACCCCGCGAAGGCGACCGAAAGAGGCTGGATGCCCCGAAGCCTGGTGCCGCCGGAAAACATCTCGAGGATCCTGGATACATTTTCCCTCAAACAGGCAAAGACAATGCCCTCCACCCCTTTATCCGCAGGGCGGCCCGGCAAAAAATCGGCGACTACCGCTTCGGTGGAAACCGGGATCTCGCCCTCCAGTTCCGGGAGGAGGATCTGCATGATCCTGTTCCTTGATTTGAAAGGAAACCGGAGGGTTTTACGGTAGGTCAGGGCATCGCTGATCCCCACCGTGGAACCATCCACATCGAAACCGAGTTCCCTGGCCCTCTTCACCCCCTCTTCCCATGAGGAGAACAGATCCGCACCGCTGGGAGGGAAGGATTCCATCCTGGACGCGCACCGCTTCCGGAAGGCAGCCTTCAACTCCACCACGCGAACGGTCCCATCGGACTCGAGGGCGACCCCTGTGCCGGTGCGTTCAAACATGGAAATGCCCGAACCCTTGTCTGGAATATTTATTCATAACCACCCTTTACCTGTTCCGGATCCAGTCCGCATAAAGAAAGGACAGATCCCGATGACAGGCCCCGAAAATGCCGCTCCCGGCCAGTTCCCTTACAAGGTGCAGATCCTTTAATCGCCGTGCCGGATCTGAAATTATCAGAACCCCCTGTAGTAAACAAGATCAACGCTTTCACCCTTTCTTTGAAAAACCCCGTAAACCCGGGCGGAAGCCACCATCGTTTCCCCCGTGATCGTCGCGGCGAAATGGCTGCTTGCGACATCGATCAGCCCCGCGAGTTCGTTGCTGTAAAACTCGTCCCCGGGAAAACCCGGGACATCCTTTATTTCGGCTGGGCTTTCAAAGGGCAGGTCCAGCCGGCTCTCGAGGATCTCCTGACCCAGTCTTTCATCGATCTCGGGAGTGAGGGCCATCAGGACCTCCATGGGAGCGGTATTAATATTGACTCGCCGGAATTTGTCTCCCGCCTTTTTCTGCCCGTGTACCGTCAGGAATCTTTCGAGGGGCGGGACCTCTTCCTCGCCGGACCACAGGAGAATCCTTCCGATACCCTTGACCAGGGCAAGGTCTTCCAAAGAACGGGGGGCCGCGTTTGCGCAGGAGTAAGGGGAAGGCAGAGAGGAATAATAAGCGTCCTCAGCCCCTGACCCCGTCACGGATCCGTCAAAATCCATCCAGTCGATGAGGCTGTCAACGATCTCGACTGCCCGGGATCGGGGCAATCCCAGGATCTCCAGAAGGTCCTGAAGGCGAAAAGCGGCGGCGTCGGTGTCCTCATCAGTCTCCCCGTTATCGTTGACAAGGTCAAGAACGTTGAATTTCCCTTCCTCATCGCTCACCTGACCCACAACCCATCCCACATCCGAGACGGGAATGGCGCCCATGGTGTTTGCCGCAGCCCAGTCGTCTGTGTAAGAATCAACGTTGGCATCGTCTTCCGCAAGCACAGCCTCGACCAGGGCCAGTCCCGATCGGGCTATATAAAAGGCCTTCTTTTCCTCGGCCGTGCCGACGATAATCTCCTCGGCCAGGTCGACCCCGCTCTTCGTCCCCAGGACCGCCATGGTCAGGAGGAAAACGGCCATGGTGACCAGGATAAGGGCCACCCCCTTTTCCCCTTTCCGGGTGGCCTTTGGGGACCGGGGAGGATCAGCGGGGCAGGTAGGCCAGGATGGCATATTCCTCCTCCCGATTTCCCTCAGCCCACCGTATCGTCAGCCGCACCTCCTTGAGATCCTCGTATTCCGTGTCCGAAACAACGGTTTCCCAGGAATAGGATCCGTCCTCCTGCTCCCCCTCTTCGGAAATGATCTCTTCTGATCCCTTTGAGAAAAGCTCCTCCATTCTGCTCTCAGCAAGATGGACCGCCCCGAGGAGCTTCCCCGCATGGACTGTTCGGGAAGCATTGAGGCCATCCGTCTGAAGAAGAACGAGAAAGGAAAACCCGATCACCGCCAGGGAGACCATGATCTCCAGGAGGGTGAATCCCCCTTGGGGAACCCTGTTTCGCCTCATCCCTTCACCCCAGGTCGGAACCAAGTTCCACATATCCATCCAGGACGCGGACCCTTCCGCCCGCCGGGGAAGGAGAAACCGTCAGATCCCGGCCGCGCGCGTCCCTCAGATGGACCATGGAAGGCTCCATGAAGCCTCGGGGGGAAATGTGGATCCACCCGACCCCTTCCTTTGTCCGGTCCCGCGTGGAGGTTATCATATCCACGATATCCGTATCCTTTATTTCCAGGGCCGGCACCTCATCGTCTCTGATGAAGGTCCCCTCCGGGCCAAAATAGGAGAGGACAATCTGATTGGCATCCACGTCCACATCCAGGCGATAGTAACGCCTGAGGGTGACCGCCCGCATCCGGGCCGCCTGCATCGTCATGGACACCCTTCGAGCCGCCTTCTGGAGCCTTGCCCCGGAAACATCGGGAAGGCTGGGAAGGGT
>JAFGWO010000096.1 GCA_016937135.1 Pseudomonadota bacterium | reverse complement strand
GGGGCTTCCCCCCGGTACTGGCGCCTGTTTTTATAGGCCAGGTAAGCGGCTTCCTGGAGGATTTCTTCGGCGATATCCCGGTCGCCGCTTAACCGGACCAGAAAACGGTAAAGACGGACGTTGATTTTCTCGAACTGATAACCGAAATCATCCGATTCCATGTGTTGATATCCTGTAAGATTAAATTCCGGCTGAATTGTTACACAGATACAATTCTGGAATTTATCATTGCTCCCAGCCGACCCCATCCGAATGGGGAACATTTTTCCACCCGGAATAATCGGGATGCCGCTTCCCCGGTTGTGGTTTTGCCTGTGCTTTATTATTAAATAGGTGCAGTTTTGTGGAGCACCCCCACCATAGTCCAGCCAGGGGAGAAGTAAATCTGATAAAGAAGGCAGCCGGAACGCTGCCTGATGATGAACCTATGATTTACTGACAATCTGGTCAGATTTTTTATGGGGTGCTGGTCATTTGCGTTCTCATCGGGCTCCTGTTCCCTGTTTTATTTTTGACAGGGTCGCAAAAGGTCCGATCCGGGACTTTTGGCGAAGTCATCATTTTTCATAAGAGAAAAGTGCAAAGAGACCCGGGATAAGGAATAAGTATTGGGGGTCTGCTGATCATCCCCCCCTTGATTCTGTTTAAGGCGGCGTCAGGGTCCAGATTCGATCCTGCAAAGGGGAAAGATTGTTTTCTACGCCCTGTCCAGGCTCATCCCTCCTGAGGCGTCAAAGCACTCCTCACGCCGTCTGCGGTGACAATCTTCTCATTACGGTGGAGCGACCGAGCCGGCGTAGAACACCTCGCACTCTCCTTCAGAAAAGAGGTCTCTTCCCATCTCCAGCAGCTTGAGCGCCGGACCGGCGAGGGACTTGAGGATATTCGGTTTCTCCACCACCGGTTCCTGGAAACTGCCATGTATTTTTTGCAGCGCCGTGGCGCAGCCTTTGGTGTCAATCAGCGCCACCGTCACATCATTAAACCTCTGGTTGACGAAATCGAGCTCTCCCCGGAGGGCGATCCGGTTCTCGTTCGTCGCCATGGCCACGTCCTGCGCCTGCGCCACGCCATGCTCGACCTTCCAGTCGGAGATAAGCGTCCGAATGTTGCTGTGGCCCCCCGGTCCTTGAAAGATGCTGGCAAAGCTGTACCCTTTGGTGACCGCCAGGCCGACAGGCCCGGCCAGGAAAAAGGAGCCCATGTCCACGAGGTTAAAGTTCTGACTGGACTCAAACCGGGAAAGCTCCTCATCGAGATCGCGGCCATTGAGCGTAAGATTCTCTCCCCGAAGACTGATCTCTCCGTCCGCGGTCTCCTTCATCTCCTTTACGGTCTTTCCCTCCATCGACAGATTTGCGGAAAAATCCATCAGCCCTTCTGCGATCTTCTCCGGGGACAGGGTTTTGAAGAACTCCTCGATGGGGAATTGCGGCAGGGAGGAATGGACGTAGTAACGGGGAACAGCGCCTGTAAAGTCCGCTTGAAAGTCCCCCGTGCCCTGCGCGCCAAAGGCAGTCATCGTGACCGGCTCCAGATTGAATACTCCATCCTTCCCCCTGGCCGGAATCTTCAAATCGGACGCCGAGAGGTTTTTTGTCCGGATTTTCCCGCAGGCGAGGTCCGCCGTGAAGGAAAGACTCTTCATGAGAACCGGGCTTTTCCCACCCGAAAACAGCAGGCTCTGGATATCCAGGCTGCAATCTTCAGCCTCATACTTTTCCCCGGACTGTTCGTCCGAGTAGAGGAAGGTTCCATCGGAGACAGTCACTTTTGCCAGGTTCACCGGGGGGAGCGTCCCTCCGGCCGCCTCCGGTTTCTCCACGTTGAGCATGCCGCCCCTGGTTCTCTCGATGAAAATCCTGGGGTGTATCAGCGCGATCTTTTCAATCCGGACCTTTTTTTTGATCAGAGGGAGGAGCGCGATCTCAAGTCTGGCCTCCCTGGCGGAGGCGACGTCCGCATCCCCATTACGAAGGTGCACGTCCTCCAGTGTGACCAGCAAGCCCGGGAAGAAGCCGATCCACAACTGACCGTCGATCCTGACTTCCATCCCCAAAGCGTCCGAGGCGGCCTTCTCCAGCCGGTGTTTGTAGACATTGGCGTCCATAAAGAGAAGCAGGGCCGCAGCAGCAAACACGGCAAGCCCAATACCTCCCCCGACAACGAAAAGAGCAATTCTGGTTGTTTTTGACATTGGCCTTATCCTGTCTGGCGGTTACTCTACCGATACCCGACCCAAAAGGAACAATCGGCGGCAACCATTCGTGAATCGCCCAAAGCGAGGTTCACCTTTTTCATAAACTCATTTCCCCGACGAACCGAAAAGATTAAACATTCATGTTCGAAAGGAGCTAAAATTGACAGAGTCGCAAAAAGTCCAGGGAGGACTTTTCGCTTTCCTTACGAATCAAGGACTTATAATAACGGCCCTGGATTCGAGCGCCCTAACAGGAGCGCATTGATGATTTTTTGCAAAGCCATCAACGTTAGTTTACCACGCAAGGAACAACTTATTAGAATTCCGCAAGTCTTGGCGGAATTTATTGATGTCCGGTTTCATGGTCTGTGTAAAAAATGAACACGTTGCGCGGACAGGAAGGAGTCGATGATATGGAATTTGTCTGGTTTATCCTGATTGGTTTGGCTGCCGGATGGCTGGCGGGGCAATTGATGAAAGGCGGCGGATTCGGCATCGTGGGCAATATCATCGTCGGGGTGATTGGTGCCCTTGTAGGCGGCTTTTTGTTCCGCTTTTTCGGTGTATCTGCCGGCGGCGGGTTGTTGGGCGCCTTGATCGTCGCAACAATCGGCGCCATTGTCCTGTTGTTTCTGCTGCGTCTGATAAAAAGATCCAGGTGATGGGTTTGATTGGGAAAAACAGGTCCTCCTGATCGCCTTGGTTGACCTCCTCCGAAAAAGCGGCCCAGGATTACGGCAAGGTCCCGGACCGCTTTGGCCAGAGAGGAAGGTCATGTTCCAAATCAATTTATCTGACCTGTAGGTCCACCTGCCATGGCTTTCTGTGCTTCCCCGGACGGACCCCCCCCGGATCAGTCATTTGCCGGAAACCGTTTGAAACAAAGCAATTTATGACGGATTTCCGGTCTCGTCTTCGATCCCCAAAAGTATTTGCTATAATTTACATAGGCGATCATTTGAACTTCGATCCGGTTCGAGCCGGGGCGGCCGAACCGAAGGGGGAGACAATGCTGCGGTGGACTTTAATTTTTATTGTCGTTGCTCTCGTCTCGGGAGTCCTGGGATTTACGGATATTGCAGGCGCCGCTGCGGGCATCGCCAGGATTCTTTTCTTCCTGTTCCTGATCCTCGTGGTGCTTTCACTGGTGATGGGGCGCCGGTCGAGAGTCTGATTCCTTTCCAGACTCCTTGAGGAGCCAAAGGAAGGGGCCGGCCCTTTTGGGGGGGAAGATCCGGATTCTTTAATCCTTTAACCCGAATAAAGAGGAGGAGCGTCATGAAAAAAAGGGCTTTTTTCCGTAAGTCGAAGGGTTTTCTGTGTCTGACCCTTGCGATGGCCATGTTGTCGAGTTTTATTCTGCCTTCTGTGGCAGCGGCAGAGTTCATCCGCTCCACAGACAACATCTACGATGGAATGGTCCAGGAGGATCAATCCCTCCTGCAGGCGGGCCTGGAAAACATGCTGATCCAGGAACGCCTCGAACAGCTGGGTCTTTCTACGGAGGAGGCCATGGAGCGCATTGATTCATTAACCCCTGAGACGCGGGCCGAGGTGGTTCAGCAGATCGAGACCATCCAGGCGGGGGGAGAAGGTATGGTGACAATGAGCTGGGTCATGCTCCTGCTCATCCTGATCCTTGTGGTCGTTATTGCCTGACGGCGGATCCATGCCGCGGATCATAAGAGTTTAGCGGGATGACCTTCCGGGAGAGTTTTTCCGGCAGTATGGAAAATCTTCTGCCGGCGGTAGAGGCTAATTCACGGCATCCATGGCCGTGGCCGGGTCGGGGTCTTCGTCGGCCACGGCCAATAAAACTATCGCCTGGTTGTCTGTCAGAACGAGCGCCGCCGTCGGTTGGTCCAGGCGCGGGGAACCATCAATGTCAAAGGGGTTTCACGAATTGTGTAACCCCTTGTTTTTACGCGATCCTGGAATCAACCTCCAACCTGCGATCTTCTGATCAGAAATAAATATCCCGGCGCAGTCTGGCAATCAGGGCCAAATTTGCTTCAAAGTAACTTCACCTGTCCGGCCCGGGGAGGTGTGAGTCTCATATAAAAGGCGGCCCGCAGGCCGCCTGACAATCAAGCTGTGCTTTCCTGATATTCAGGATGGATCTTTTACCGGCTGCGGGTCAGAAGGGGTTTCGTCGGGCTGCTGCTCTTTCTTTTCCGTTTTTCGCTGCCGTTTTTCTTCCTGTTTCTTTTTCTTGGCCATTTCCTTCTGTCGTTTTTCAAATCCGAAATTAGTTCGTTTCGCCATTATACATCCTTTGAATTTGAGGTTTCCACCTGCTATGGGTTCGTTGACCGGGATCGTCGGGTTGAATACTTCAGAGGACCGGAAAAGGTGAGGATACTTCTTCGAGGTGCCTTGAGGGACTCTTTAACCGCTTGACGATCCATCTGAAAGGCCGGCCCTGGGGATGCTCATCCATCCTTGAGCCAACCTGCGGGCTTGTATTATGTAGCACAGGGGGCGAATAAGGGCAAGGAAAGGAAGGAGATATGACTTCACAGAGATAAAATACAGGGAGTAGGTTTTGACGCATTTATGGTCTTCCTCCTCGAATCTGGTCCGGAGATCCAAATAAAAAAAGCCCCCTCATTTGAGAGGCCCCATCCTTTTCCGGGCCGGATCTTGCGTTACGATTCCGCTCAAGCGGGATCGTGAATCCCTTCAGTAACCGACCTACCGGGGAACATGCCATGAGATACCATGTGTAGAACCTCCAAAACCAAGCCCTCGTTCGTCACATCTGCAATCCGGCTTCCGGAAGCCTGGCGCACACTTTTGGGATGCATCGTTTATCTGGTAACGCCAACAGCATCTGAACCGCTTGATCCGCAACGACATCATTTGGGCAAGGCTGTCATGATGACCCTCGCCAGCCGCGTTTCCATATCCTCGACGACAGAAGTGGAATGATCAAGGATGCCGATGTCCGTGTTGATCTGAAAAGCGACGGCAAACCCATGGCTTCGATAATATTGGAGACTGGAAATGTAGCCGGGAATCCAGCCTCGGTGACCGAATGTCGGTCCCACGAGGCCATCTTCGTGGATGGCCATGCCTGCGGCATACTGCGAGCCGGGATCGTCGCTGCTCACCGGCGCCGAAAACAGAAGATTCTCCAGATATGGCCCCCGGATAGCGCGGCCCCGGAAAAGTGCTCTGGCCCAGACCACCAGGTCCCCGGAGCTGCTGACCTATCCTTTGCCGGTCCATTCAAGGCCTGGATGCCAGACCATGATCCCGGGACAGGCCGTCGTCTTCACAGGGAGGCCGAAAGAATTGTCGGGTGAGACGTAGCCTGCGGCGAGACCTGCCAGTTCAGGACGATCCGAGGGGGCAGTCAGCGCAAGGCGCAGCGGGATGAGAAATCGTTGAGCAAGTTCTTGATAATAGCTGTGCCCCGTGGTCTTCTCAATTAGCAAAACAAGGAGGAGGTACCCTGTGTCGCCGTAGGACCAGCTTTTTCCCGTTTGGAAAAGGGGAGGCCGGTCCAGATTAAGGCGGCTGAAACAGAGGCCAAGAGCCATCGACGGCTCCGCTCACTGTTCATTTAATACAGTCATTCTCAACTACCGCTCACGGTGGATATTTTAAGGCGGTCACGGGAAAACGAAGAGATGGCTTCCGCATAGACGTGGCCGGTTATCGTTATCTATTCGGAAAGGAAGCTGAACGATCCTTTCGGGGCTCCCAGCTGGGCTTCCACCAGGGAGGGGATCGCCTTCACGCGCCGGGCGACCTGATCCCCGGTCCAGGGGAAAAACCCGATGTCTGTTATAAACTGGATGCCCGCCAGAAGGAACTCGGCACACTCTAGCGGGCAGTCTGTATTAAAGAGGCCCTGATCACACCCCTCCCGGATGACATCAGCGTAATAAGGGGCAAGCATCGTGATGTAGCGTCCGGTCTGCCTTGTGTGCAAGATCGTGTTCCCGGGACCATGGAGTTCCTCCAGGATCCTCTCATTGTCCTCTATCAATCTGTCGAATGTGGAAAACGCCCGGAATTTTCCCAGGGCGTCGAGTTCCTGGAACTCGCTGCTTTCCGTCAGCTTCTTTTTTTTCCGGAGCCTTTCATCAATAAGGTCCTCCACAACTGCTTCCAGCAATTCTTCCTTGGAGGCGAAGTAGTGATAAATTGTCCCCTTGGCAATTTTGAGTTCATCCATGAGCGTCTGCATCGTCGCGCTCCCGTAGTCCCTCGTCTGAAAGAGCTTCCGCGCAGCCCGAATGATCTCCTTTTTTCTTTCATCCGCTTTTTTTACGATCCGCATCAAGTTCTCACCTCAGTGTTTCCCTTACAGGATGAAGTGATTAGGCATCGTACCACCCCGGAAGGCATAAACCGCATGGAGCGATTGTGCCGCTCCTGAAAAAACCCCTTGCGCCCGGTGTTAAGACAATGGGTTAACTTTCGTGACAGCACCTTTTCTCCTGAAAATGGTTTTTGGGTTCAAACAAATGACCAGAACCACCGAGGAAACGAATAAACAGGTGTCGGAAGGTTGGGCATCGGGCCAAATTGGATCGTTTAGTTGAACGTGGGAGAAAGCCTTCCTTTGGATGCTGTTGTAAGGGGTGCTGCTTAAAGCAACACCGAATTTAATGGTCGTCGCAGAGATCTCGGCATTTCCTTCCCCCGCCCAAAGCGCACTACGAGATCGGGCCTCCCGTCACCCAACCCCAAGGCTTTGGCGAATTCCGGGCGAAGGCCCGATTCCTCTACAGGCTGGTTCACAAAGGCGTTCCGAATTCCCAATGCCATGGCTTGTAATGCAAAACGCTCGTAACAGCGGCCTGACTCAACCCAGTGGGTCTTGTCGTCAACGTTCGACACGAACACCGCAATTCCTGCTGAACTTCGGATCTGGCGCACACACTTGTCATTCTCGGGTTTCGCACGGAAGAACGCACGAAACAGAAGCCTGCCCAGCCAGCGCGGAGCCGGCGGGTTCCCGGTCGCTCGAGCTGGCAGACCATCCCGGGTTCGGATCGCTTCACCGTCGCTAAAGCGAATCCACCTCTCCAACTCACTTACAAAAGCCGGATTGCTGATCTGCATCGTGTTGCCCTGAACCACATATTCAAGGACTTTTTCCATGGCTTCGCGCTCAGTCAGCAAAATGAGGGCAACACCGCGGCCGGTTCCTGCCGCTTCGAGCAGTTTAAGTTCTTCAGAGCCAAGTTGGTTGCCGTCAAAGTTGGTTCGCGTGCACTGCCGGGAAGGAATTGCCTTGAAAAGAGGCGATTCTTCCGCTCTCGATCGTTCCAGAGCAATGGTTATTAATCCGTCGGAAACGGAGCTGAATTCCGCATTGGCCATAAACCCGAATGCCCTTGCCGCCTGGACCAGGTTTTCGGCGGCGCATCCCAGCGAAACGTAAAGATGATGGTCATCCGGATCTACTACCGGAGTACGTCGGGACAGATCAGGCAGGATAGCAATGGAATGATCCTCGATCCGAAATCGCCAGCATTGTGTGTTGTGTCCCGACGGAGCCAGCGTGGCATAACGGACGATCTCTTTCAGTAATTCCGCCTTATCGGACAATGCGCCTTCCGAGTGGCGCCAGATGTTTTTCACTGCTTCTTCGTAGTTCATGCAGCGGACCTCCCTTCGCAACCCCAACGACGACATCACTGGCGGGAATGGAGCGCAGCGCAATTCCCGTCCGCGTGGATGGCACTGTCAGCCATCGCCGGTTTTCGGCGCGGAATGACTTCTGTAACAGAAGCTTCCTTTGTGAACATATCCTGGCGGTTCCACCAGACGATCAGGGCGGCAGCAAAGATCAGCAGGTAGGTGTCGTAGGGCTGAGCGTCCGGAAAGATCGGGTTCATGAGTGAGAAGTGGAAGAGCGCCGACAGCAGAATGCTGCCTCGCGACCTGTTAAGCAAGGCAGTTGCGATAACGCTTATCGCAAGGCACCCGGCAAAGAATGCCGTGAATGACCACTCGCTCTGCTGGGTTCCACTCAAAAGGAAGGCTGGCAAATGCCATAGCCCCCATATGACTCCAAGAATCAGCCCCGCCCAGATGGGCGCGAACTTCCTTTGCAGAAGAGGGAGTGCGAGACCTCGCCAGCCGAACTCCTCGATCGGGCCTTTGATGGCGGCGAGGAGCAACGCCGCAAGCAGAGCCTGAAAGGACGCGAATGGGAACGGGTCCGTAAAAAGGTTCCCTCTAAACGCGGAACCGACAATGAAGATCAATGGAATGCCAATGATCAGAAAGGCATACCAGGCCGCACTGATGCGCCAGAGCAGCACCCGCCCGAGGAAGAGCCGCAGACCTGAGAGGCCACCGGTGCGGGCAACAAGAATGAACGCCGCGATTGCAGGCGCGTACACGGCCAGGAAGAAGAGTGGATGGTTGCCGGTGAGCTGGCCAAAAACAGCTCCCATACCTTCAGGAAGAAAGACGTACAGCCCAAGGATTCCCCATGCCAATCCGAAAGTAATAAGGAGAAATGGCCGGAGGGAAACGAAGGGGACCTGCACTTTTCCGTTTTCTGATATCTCTGGAATCATATCCTCACCTTGGTTGTCCCAGGTATAAGCTTTTGCCCATCGCACCTCACTAGAATTTGTAAACCGCGTAAATCAATGTGGATGGTTGAAATCTTTCAACCGTGTATGGACTTTTGCCAGCATCGGCCAAAAGAAGGTTACCGGCTACGAGGAGGGACACCTCGACCTTTTCTGAAAATGCCCTGCTAACCTGCAGTGAGAACATGGCGTCCCTGAGCCCGGCGTCCGCGTCGAAGGCATCAAGTTCGACAGTGGGAAACAGGACTGTGTACCACGCGTCGGCGTAATCCTGGTTCATGTATTCGACCCCGAGCATGGCTGAAAAAGAGAGTTTTTCCGTCAGCGAGCGGTTGGTGGAATAAAACAGGGAGTAAAGGAGACCCTGGTAATCCGTGTCCTCCTGTCCAACCAGCTGGTAATCGAGAGAGGTCGGGTAGTATCTGATGGAGCCGCCGATCATTCCTTTCAACGCCTGGAAGCCGATCGCTGCATCGTAAGAGACCGGGGCCGAAGCGGTCGGTGTGTCCAAAAGCAATTTCTTTGTCCGCGGGGAATGATCCTTCACTATTCCCAGGACAGAGTACTCCTGACTGTCCCTCTCCTCTCCGTTTAAGCCCACGGTGAGACTTCCGATCAGACCTTTCTCCTGGTTGAAATAGGAGATGCCAAGTCCCTCCGGAAGTGAAAGGGAAAAGGAAACATCCCCCATTCCATAAGACACCCGCACTACTGGAGCGGGAACGACATAGTAGTCGTTGGAACCGGAATAGACGTTTGCCCTGAAGATTCCGCCTCCCAAAGTGAAGTCCCATCCGTCCCCGGCATGGGCCTTATGCGGTGAACATGCAAGGACAAGCAACACAAACAGAACTGCGATTGACAAGCTGGATGCTTTGTAACTTCCCATAGGTGCTCCCTTTGCACAGTACGCATGATATGCAGGGCCATTTCCGCCTCCGTGCCTTTTCCTGCGCCTGTGGATTATAAATAACCTTCCCCTCTCAATTGACGCTAGCACCCTTAACATATCGACCGACCGTCGGTCAATTAAAATCGCTGTCAATGAAGTCAAAATTCCGGAAGGGGAAATTACCCCTTTTTGGAACAGTCAAATCGTCATTAAGACCATGATCCCTGTTCCTGATTCGTTAGCGTCGTAATGAGAATCCAGGTCATGAACGTGGTGTCGCGGTTGGTGAAATCGTTCTCCGATCCGCCGGATCCCGGATCCAGATAGGAAAGGCCGGGCCCTGCTTCCCCGACCCAGCATACGTCGGCCTGGGGCGGAATTGCGAAGCCCAGGTGCTGGAGGGAGTAGAGGATATTCATTCCGCAGTGCTTGGCGCCGTTTTCGCGGCCCGTGATGAGACATCCCCCCACACGCCCGTAGTAGGCATACTGTCCTTTTTCGTTGAGATCTCCCGAAGAGCCGTACAGACGTTCGATAACCTTCGTGCAGATCGAGGATTTTCCCCCAGCCAGATGGGCGAAGTGAGGACGAGGATGTCGGATACGCGGAATTTTTCAAAAATATCCGGCCAATCGTCCACATCCCATCAATGGAGCTTCATTTCCGAAAAGTCCCAGCGGCTCGTCTCACAAAGCTGCGAGGCGCTGCTCAACCAGCTCCTTCTCTTTATCGATCCGTTCCTCATCCCAACCCGACTCCCGGGCCATGAGATCGATGACCCTGCCGGAGGCCTCCTGTGCTGCGGCCCGGTCTACCTGGGCAAGCACCGTGCGGCGGGCCAGGACATCGATGGCATGCTCGGCGCACTCGTGGCGTATGGCGTATAAAACTTCCGCCTCCAGATAGGGATGATCCACGGCCAGAAGATCCCCGTAGCCCGAGGCCGCGATTTTCGCCACCTCAACGGCCCGGTCGCCGTAAGAGCGGTTCAAATGCATTGCGACCTGTGGATTGAGATCAAATTCCCGTGCGAGCGCACCGTCCCCCTGTGGATCGTAACCGGCTCCACCAGTTATGAAGATCCGGTCTGTTCGGCACTTGCTCCGGGTTTTCAGGGGAAAACGCCTGACTGCCTGATCCACCACGTCTTTGGCCATCTTTCGATAAGTGGTCCACTTCCCGCCGGCGATGGTAATAAGACCGGAAGCGCTATGTTCGATGCAATGGTCCCTGGTCAGCTTCGCCGTGTCGGAGGCTTTCGGGTCCTTGATCAGCGGCCTGAGGCCTGACCAGATCGCTTTTATGTCCGATTCGACTACCTGGAGATCGAAGTAGCGGCAGATGTGGCGAAGAAGATAGGCGATCTCTTCCCCCGACGGGCATGGATGTTCCTCGATCCTGGCAGGCTCGTCGGTGGTGCCCACAAGGGCATGTCCCTCCCATGGAAGGACGAACAACACCCTTCCGTCTTCCGTTTTGGGGATAAGCAGTCCCGTATCCGGTGGAGCGAATCGCCTGTGCAGAAGGATGTGGATCCCCGAGCTGACCTCGAGCATGGGCCGGGAAGCCGGGTTGTCCATGAGGCGCAGGTTGTCCGTGAAGGGGCCGGTGGCGTTTATCACCGTGCGCGCCCTGACATCCCAGGATTCGCCGGAAATGGAATCGCTGACAGCCGCGCCTGCCGTTTTCCCGTTTTCCTTGACGAGGCCGGTGACGCCGACGTGATTGGCAATGACAGCCCCGTGCTGTGCCGCGGTCAGGGCGATGCAGACCGCCATCCTGGCGTCATTGAACTGGCCGTCGTAATAAAGGACTCCCGCCTTGAGGCCCTCGGCGTGGAGCATGGGGAACCGTTTGAGCGCCTTTTCCCGGCCCAGGAGGCGGCTGTTTCCGATGCCGGAAGAGCCGGCAAGGACATCGTAGAGTTTAAGGCCCGACAGGATGTAGGGGACCTCCATCCACCTGTAGAGGGGGGTGACCAGGGGAAGGGTGTTGGAGAGATGGGGCGCGAGGCGAAGGAGGATCCCCCGTTCCCTCAAAGCATCCCTCACAAGGTGGTACTGGCTCTTGTCCAGGTGTTTCACGGCCATCTCCAGGTAGCGGACGCCGCCATGGAGAAGCTTCGTGCTGCGGCTGCTGGTTCCTTCGGAAAAGTCGTTCTTCTCCACGAGGGCGACCCTGAGCCCCCGGCTGGCTGCGTCGAGGGCGATCCCGCAACCCGTGGCTCCTCCCCCTATGATCAGCATGTCGAAGATTTCACCCGTTTTCAGACGGGGCAGGAAATCGTCTCTCCTCATCAGTTTCCCCATATTTTCGAGATGGCGAGGACCAGGATGCCTGCGACCAGGGGGGTGAAAAGCCACCCGCTCAAAATGGACAAAAGAGTGCGCACGCTCACCGTCCGCATGCCTTTCAGGACCCCGATGCCGAGAACCGCCCCGACCACCGCCTGGGAGGTGGAGACAGGGACTCCGACAAAGGTATAGAAGTGGACAGTGAACCCTTCCGCCAGGAGGACGACAAGAGCGGAGAAGGGATCAAGGCAGACGAGGCGCGAGCCTACGGTTGTCATCACCCCTTTGCTGAAGGTGAGGATCCCCAAGCCGATGGCAAGGCCCCCGATAAGCGTTGCGGCCGTCATGGAGAGCAGCTCGGCCTGCACGAAAACAGCTGTGACATTGGCCACATTGTTCCCCCCGAGGGCGAAGGCGCCATAGGCCCCGGCTACCGCGAGTCCGATGCGGACGATGGCGTCGCTTTCCAGAAGGTTGGGCTTGAAGCGGTTGTGGAGCGCAGCCAATATCCGGTAGAGCAACATAGCCATCAGGGCCCCGCCTATCGGGGTTCCCACCCAGCATGCGACAACTTTTCCCAGATTGCCCATATCGACAAACCTGTTGGCTGCCCCTATCCCAACGATGGCCCCCACCACCGCCTGGGATGTGGATACGGGGAGACGCAGGATCGTCATGAGGGTGACGGTCAGTGCGGCGGAAACGGAGACCAGGACGGCCTGATGAAGGGTGATCCCCGTCAGGGCGGAAAGGGTGCGGATTCCCGAGGGGCCCTGGATCATTGCTCCCAGGAGGACGAAGACGGAGGCCAGGACAGCTGCCGTCACGAAGCGGAGCATCCTGCAGGAAACGGCTGGTCCTATGACGTTGGAAGCATCGTTTGCCCCCAGGGCCCAACCCAGAAAGACTCCGCCCGCGAGGGAAAACACCTAGATATGCCTTTTGAGGTTGATGATGTTGATCTGCTTGGACATGACATCGACATGGTCGGAGATATCCCCGAGGAAGATGACCAGTTCCTTGAGCTGGAGCTTAAAAAATCCGTCCAGATCGGAGTCGAAAATGGCGTTGACAAGGCCTCTTTCGATCCTGTCGCACTGGCTTTCCTTCCGGTCGATCACCGCTACGAGTTCCTTGATCCGTCCCTTCCGGCGGAAGAGATCCTGAACCTGGACCCTCATGAGGTCTACCGCCTCCAGGGACGCTTTGATAAGGTCCCTGATCTCCTGAGCGAGGAAATCCGGGATCGACAGCTTCTGGGTTTTGATCATGTTGAGGATGATCTCCATGTCCCTCGGGATTTTGTCCATCCCGTCGAGGAGATTCATGATGTCCTCCCGGGATTCCGGAAGGAGGACCTTGGAGTACATGAGGGTTTTGATCTCCTCCCGGACATCGTCCGCCTGGGATTCAAAACGGTGGGTCTCATCGGTGAGGAACCCGAAGTCAGAGCGGGCCTCGTCATCAGCGAGGCAAACCTCCATGGCCAGGGAAAAGTGCTCCTGGGTTTTTTGAAGGGCCTCGAGGTACTTTTCGACCAGGGAGTACACTTGCTGCTGCTTGTGGAAAAGAAATTTCAGCATAGAAACCCCCGCCCTCTCCGGGAAAGACGTACTTTCACCCTGTAAACAACAAGTATACGTCCAATTGACAATGAAAAGAACGGGGGGAGAAAAAGGAAGAGGGAAAAAACGTTACCGGACGGGCGGTTCCGCAGGTAATCCCCGGCCATCGGGGGGTAGATCGGTGAAACGGGTACCCCTTAAAGGCAAGGGGGGAAAATGATAAAATAGCCTGCGGCGTTTTTTTATTAAACCGTTTGAAAAAAATCGGTTCGTCGGGGAAATGAGTACCTTGCATGAATCCGGGGGTTGATTTTATTGATTCGGCATGTCGGGACGGGCTTTTCTCTTTCTTTGGAAGGCTCGGGATTCCGGGCCCGGCAAAAAAGAACCAGAGCCAATCCACCACAGCGCGGCCATTTGAAGGCCGCTCCACAGGGTAACACGGGGTGGAACACGGCCACTCGGCTCCCCGAAAAACTGTTTTTTTATGTGTCTCCTGCTCCCCCCTCACCGACT
>JAFGWO010000095.1 GCA_016937135.1 Pseudomonadota bacterium | reverse complement strand
GGGGTTCACGGGGCCCGACTCGGCGACGAAGGCGCCGGGCTCGGGTGGGAACTGAAGGCCTCTTTTGACCTGTCCTCATATTATCGCAACCGTGTTTCCCTCGGTTTGGGTCTCGTTCAATGTTCCGGAGGGTATATCCCTGCGTGGTTCGACGGCATCTATTCCCTTCGGCGGTGGGGTTTGTCGGAAGAGCCCCTTCTCGCCCGATATCCCATCGATGATCTGCAGGAGGACAGAAGCATGTGGATGTTTGATGCCGGGTATGAACTCGGCAGCGCCCTCAAGCTCAGCGCAGGAATAGACCGTTTCAGCGATGACTCCATGACGAGAGGGCGGCTTCTTGTGGAAATCATGGAGATGAGCGGCAGGGGCCTGGAAGCGGGCATCTGGTCTCAGGCTGACAGCCAGGATGAGACCCTTTTTACCGAAGAGGCCGATCTGTATTCCAGGATCAGCGCCCTTTACTCTTTCCTCCCGCACCTGCTCCTGAAGGTTTCCTACGAAAGGTCCTGGGCCTTCCGGGAAAAGGAGGCGGCCTTTGTCCCCCTGACCTCGGTGATCCTCGGGGTGATGTACAACCTGTCATTGTGACCCGGGGGTCACGACGATAGGGGGAGGAGGAAGGGATAAGGAACAGGATGCGGGGGAATGTGGGAGAACAGTGATTGGTGATCAAGGACTGGGGTCCGGTTGGGGACCAGACCGTTCGACGCGGGGACGGGGAGATACGGAGACGCGGGGAGAAGTGATTGGTGTTCGGTTATCGGTAACCTTCGTTCGACGTTGGATGTTCGACGGAATTTCCCTGGGACCTGAGACATGGGATGTTCTTTTAACCGATCGAAGGGGGGAGGGGGAGACACGGAGATGGGGAGAAAGATGATTGGTGATCAGCGATCTGTGCCCGGTAAACTCCCCGGGATGCCGGAAGCCTTTCTCTGGACTCTCAACTCTAGACTGGCCCTTCCCGTTCGACGTTTCCCTTCCGTTCCCTTCTTGACAAAGGACAGTCGAGTTGCTAGTAATTCCCAGTTCCATAGGCACGTAGCTCAGTGGGAGAGCACTGCCTTGACGCGGCAGGGGTCGGCGGTTCAATCCCGCCCGTGCCTACCACGCTTTTCCCAACCTGAGGCATCCTGGTCCCCTGGAATCGGGATGCCTTGTTCATTTCACGTTGGACGTTCGACGTCTGACCTGCCTGCGGCAAGGCTGCGGAGGGTAAGCGTTTGACGTTCTTTTCTTAACCCTGAACCCTGGACTCTTGACTCTGGACTATTGCTGGAGAGTGTCTTGAACATTACTTTTCCCGATGGTTCCTCAAAAGAATACCCCGAGGGGACAACTTTGGGACAGATCGCCCGGGACCTTGGCGGGCGTTTGGCTGCCGAGGCCCTGGCTGCGAAGGTAAACGGCAGCATCCTGGACCTGGATACCCCCCTTAAGGAAGATACCGGCGTCCGCTTCCTCACCTTCAATGATGAAACCGGCCTGGATGTTTTCCGGCACAGCTCCTCTCATGTCATGGCCCAGGCGGTAAAGCGCCTTTATCCCGAGGCCAAGTTCGCCATCGGTCCGCCGGTTGAGGATGGTTTTTATTATGACATCGACCTTCCGCACCGGATCACCGAGGAAGATCTTAAGACCATCGAGGAGGAGATGGGGCGGGTCGTCTCCGAGAAGATACCCTTCGAGAGGGATGTCCTTTCCAGGGAAAAGGCCCTGGAACTGTTTGAGGGCCTTGGGGAGGATTACAAGCTGGAACTCATACGTGACCTCGGAGAGGACGCGGTCAGCATATACCGGCAGGGGGATTTTGTGGACCTGTGCCGCGGTCCCCATGTCCCGGACACGGGCTACATAAAGGCTTTCAAGCTCCTCAACGTCGCGGGCGCCTACTGGCGGGGCGACGAGCACAACAAGATGCTCCAGAGGATCTACGGGACCTCCTGGTTTGACAGGAAGGATCTTGCTGCCTATCTGAAGCGCCTCGAGGAGGCCAAAAAGAGGGACCACCGGAGGCTTGGAAGGGAACTGGACCTTTTCTCCATTCTGGAGGAAGCCGGTCCAGGACTTGTCATCTATCACCCCCGGGGCGCCCTGGTCCGGACCATCCTCGAGGACTTCGAAAAGAAGGAGCATTTGAAGAGGGGCTACCATATCGTCATGGGTCCCCACATGCTTAAGTCCGATCTCTGGAAACAGTCGGGTCACTGGGACAATTACCGGGAAAACATGTATTTCACCGAGATTGAGGGCGTGCAGTACGGAATAAAGCCCATGAACTGTCTTGCCCACATGCTCATCTATAAATCCGCAATCCGCAGCTATCGGGATCTCCCCTTGAGGTATTTCGAACTCGGGACCGTCCACCGCCACGAAAAATCAGGGGTCCTTCACGGGCTTTTGAGGGTTCGGGGGTTCACCCAGGACGACGCCCACATCCTTTGCACCCCGGAGCAGGTCAATGCCGAAATCCGCGGGGTCATCGCCTTCGTCCAGGATTTTATGAAGGTCTTCGGTTTCGAATACGAGATGGAGATATCCACCCGTCCCGAGAAATTCATCGGCTCTCCGGAAGACTGGGAAAAGGCCACCAAAGCCCTCATGGATGCCCTGGAGGACGAGGGGATCCCCTATGAGGTCAACGAGGGGGACGGGGCCTTTTACGGTCCCAAGATCGACGTCAAGCTCCGGGACGCCATCGGCAGGATGTGGCAGTGCGCCACCGTGCAGTGCGATTTCGCCCTTCCGGAAAGGTTCGATCTGGAATATGTGGGCCCGGATGGCGAAAAGCACCGTCCCATCATCCTCCACCGGGTCATCCTCGGATCTATCGACCGCTTCCTCGGGGTGCTGATCGAACATTATGCGGGCGCTTTTCCCGCTTGGCTTGCCCCTGTCCAGGTGAAGATATTGACAATAACCGACAGGAGTGCTAACTATGCCCGTTCCGTGGCGGAAAGCCTCAAAAAAGAGGGATTCCGGGTAGAGGCCGATCTTAGGAACGAGAAGATCGGGTACAAGATCCGCGAGGCCCGCCTTGAAAAAGTGCCGTATATGCTCATTGTCGGCGACAAGGAAGCCGATACCGGTTCCGTTTCCGTTCGGCACCGGGAAGACGGTGACAGGGGATCTTTACCCCTCGACCAATTTATCAATGGGGTGAGGGGTGAGATGGAGCCCCCGCGAATTGACTGAAGGAGGAGCGAGATAGGAACCGACAGAAAGATCTCTGTCAACCGCATGATTGATGCCCGGGAGGTCCTGGTTATCGGGCCGGAGGGGGAACAGTTAGGCGTTCTGTCAAAGCAGGATGCCCTTGCGGCAGCTGCAGAGGCCGGGCTTGATCTCGTTGAGGTCGCCCCGAACGCGACGCCGCCTGTTTGCCGCATAATGGACTTCGGGAAGTTCAAGTACCAGCAGAGCAAAAAAGCACAACAGGCCAAGAAAAAACAGAAAGTCATCCAGGTCAAGGAGCTTAAGGTCCGTCCCAAAACCGATGACCACGACCTCGAGACCAAGGCCAAGCATGCCCGGCGGTTCCTTGAGGAAGGCAACAAAATCAAGGTGACGGTCCGGTTTCGGGGGAGGGAGATCGTTCATCCCGACCGGGGGGAGATGGTCCTGAAGAAACTGATGGAGCTCCTTGTAGGTTACGCGACGGTCGAATCGCCGCCCAAGATGGAAGGACGCACCATGGTCATGGTGGTGACGCCCGTCGACCATTAAAAGACAGGGAATGGAGAGGGAAATGCCGAAGATCAAAACAAAAAGGGGTGCTGCCAAACGGTTCAGCCTGACCGGCACCGGGAAGATCAGGAGGCGGCGCGCCAACCACAGCCATATCCTGACAAGCAAGGATCGGAAGAGGAAACGACGGCTGAGATCTGTAACCCTCGTTCACCCAACAGACATGAAGAACGTGAGGAAGTTGATTCCTTACGCCTGATCGGATCAAGGGAGTCAAGCTATGCCCAGGGTAAAAAGGGCGGTTCACGCCAGAAAAAAGCGAAAAAAGCTACTTTCCATGGCTTCCGGTTCCTTCGGAGGCAGGAAAAACCTCGTAAACCAGGCCCGGATGACCGTGGAAAAGGGCCTGAGCTATGCCTACAGGGACCGGCGGAACCGGAAGAGGGATTTCCGCCGTCTGTGGATCGTGCGCATCAACGCCGCTGCCAGAAACCATGGGCTTTCTTATGGCCAGTTTATTTCTGGTCTTTCCAGGGCCGGGGTAACTCTGGATCGGAAGGTCCTTTCCGACATCGCGGTGCACGATGACGCGGCTTTCGCCGAGCTCGTCAAGATAGCGGGCGGCAGCCAGGCTTAGGGAACTATCTGAATCTTCCCTGTTCTTACTCCCTGTCCTTTTTGAAGACAGCTGGAAGGACGGGATGCAGGACCTATTAAAAAAGCGTTGACGGAGACCGGCCCTTGCCGCCAGGTCCTGGTCAGAGAGAGTGGGCCATCGGCTGGAAGCTCACTCACAGGCCGGCCGGGGCATTTCCCTCCTGAGCTTCCCGCCTGAAACTTAAAAAGTAGGGTGGGACGCCTTCCCGGCGTTAAGGGGTCAGAGCGCAGACGCGCTCGCCGAGGGCCCCCTCCCTGAGGGGGGGAATCGGGGTGGTATCGCGGAAATAATCCGTCCCCATGAAGGGGCGGATTTTTTTTATGAAAAGGGAAAAATCAGGAAGGATGAAGGAGGAAGGAAGGGCGTAGCCCAGGGCCCAAAGTCCAAAGGATAGTTCGCTGGACGATATTATTTTTCCCCCGGAGGAAAACAGTGGAAGAGAAAGTTTTGAAACTCCTGGAAGAGGCAAAAATGGCTCTTCAGGCGGCGAAGAGCCTTAGGGAACTCGACGATCTGCGGGTTCGCTACCTGGGAAAGAAAGGGGAGGTGACAGCCCTTCTCAAGGGACTCGGGAACCTCCCCCCCGAGGAGCGCCCGGCAGCCGGGAACGCTGTCAACCGGGCCAGGAAGGAGATCGAGGGCCTTCTCAATTCCCGGAAGATCCTGGTCCAGGAGGAGGAGAGGAGCCTCAAGGTCCTCAGCGAAACCCTGGACATATCCCTTCCCGGCGTCCGGCGGGAAAGGGGGCACAGGCACCCTGTGACGCAGGTCATGGAGGAGATCCTCGATGTCTTCGCGGGCCTCGGTTTTTCGGTCAGGGTCGGGCCGGAGGTGGAAAAGGATTATTACAACTTTGAAGCTCTCAATTTCCCGAAGGACCACCCCGCCCGGGACATGCAGGACACCTTCTTCATCCGGGAAGACGTTGTTTTAAGGACGCACACTTCCCCGGTCCAGGTGAGGACAATGGAGAGCGAGGAACCTCCCCTCCGCATCGTTTCCCCCGGAAAAGTCTACCGCCACGATTACGACGTGTCGCATTCCCCCATGTTTCACCAGGTGGAAGGGTTCATGGTCGATGAGGGGGTCGCCTTCAGCGATCTGAAGGGCGTTCTCGAGGAGTTCGTCCACCAGTTCTTCGGGCCCAAGGTCCCGGTTCGCTTCAGGGCGAGCTTCTTCCCCTTCACGGAACCCAGCGCGGAAGTGGATATGGGTTGCTCCATGTGCCTCGGGAAAGGGTGCCGGGTCTGCAAGGACAGCGGATGGATAGAGATCCTTGGCAGCGGCATGATCCACCCCGAGGTCCTCCGGTATGTCGGCTACAACTCGGAGAAATTCAGCGGTTTTGCCTTCGGGATGGGCATGGAAAGGATCGCCATGCTTCGCTACGGGATCGATGACATCAGATTGCTCTATGAGGGCGACATGCGGTTTTTGGAGCAGTTCTGATCCGTTTGTTGAGTCCAGAGGCAAGCGTCCAGAGTCCAGAGTAAACTGCTGACCCCTCTTGGCCGACTTTCAATTCCTGGAACCTGAAGAAAAGCGACGATCCGTGGTGGATTCCTTTAATCGAACGAATATGAGGACTAAATGATCTTGCAAACCAATGACCCATCACATGCGCCACTCTCTGGACTCTGGACCCTGGACTCTGGACTTGGCGCGTTGACAGGAGTTTTTTCATGAAGATCAACCTTGACTGGCTTTCGGACTATGTGGATATCGAGGAGACCCCGGAGGAGCTTGCCAAAGCCCTCACAATGGCCGGCCTTGAAGTAGAGGGCATCGATGAGGTCAATGGGGAGGTTGTTTTCGAGGTGGCCGTTACCCCGAATCGGCCGGACTGGCTCTGTCACATCGGGGTGGCCAGGGAGGTCGCCGCCCTGTACGGGAGGCAGGTCCGGATGCCTGAGGGAGACGTCCCGGAAGAGGAAGCCGACATCCGGGCCATGACCTCCGTGGACATCGACAACCCCGAGGCATGTCCCC
>JAFGWO010000094.1 GCA_016937135.1 Pseudomonadota bacterium | reverse complement strand
TCCCGGCGGCCTTCCTCCGACCTGATTGAGATTATCAAGGAGCTTCTCCATCTCCTCGTGGCCGATCTGCCTGATGAGGGACCCGCCGACCGCGTCGATGAGAAGCAGCCTTATCCTGGCGCCTTCCCGGACTTCCACCAGGTGGAGCGGGAAAAAGAGAATGGAATTCCTCACCCAAAGGCGGAAAGACCGTTCCTCACGGACCCGGATATCGGTATCCGGCATCGCCTCAAAGAAAGCTTCCTCCATGTTTTCCTCGTGTTCCTCCCTCTTTTCCTGGACGGGGAGAAACGGGACCTTCCCCGCGTTATTGCGGGTAGCGAGGAAAACATTGAGGCACTGGGCGCGGACCCCCGGGGAAAAGAGGCCCGGAGAAAGATCCACGTGGGCTGGCCGCATGAGGTCAACCCAGCGCGCGGCGACGTTTTCGGCCGTTTCCGGCCATGGCCCCGGACCGGGCCGTTCCCCCTTGACCCATCGGATGGCGTGGCCGGTGGAACGATAAAAAGGGAAAAAAAAGGGTATGACGGAGCGCAGAAGAGGGGGTTTCCAGCCATTTTTCATGGCAATCCTGGTCACATGGCGGGCTATGTCGGACACCGGGATCGCCGGTTTAAGGAGGAAACCCAGCCACGAAGCCCTAGAACCCAGAACGATGAGACCCGCCCCGCAGTAGCGGCATCGGGTCCCTGTCGCCTCCTGATCGAATACGACGTCACCGCCGCATTGCGGGCAATAATGGTTTACGTAAGTCGCCTGGTTCACTTTTCAGGGGGCTCCTCCCGGATCTTCATACCGCAGTGGAGGCAGAACCGGGCTCCTTCCGGCACCTTCTTTCCGCAGTGGGGGCAAACGGGCTTGTCTTTCCGGATCTCATGTCCGCAGCGATGGCAGAAAACGGCGTCGGCGGGCAGATCCTGGCCGCAATTGGGGCAGACCTGCCCCTTCACCACCGGGGTCCCGCAACGGAAACAGAACCGGGCATCCCCGGGCAGGATGGCTCCGCACTGAGGGCAGACATCCCCGGAAGGAGATCCCGTCTTTCCCTTTTCTTCCATGGCCGACCGCAAAAAAGCCGGGACCATCATCCCGAAGCCGGCTCCGAGACCCAGCCCCATCCCCGACTCCGCGGTTGAAGTCCCCTCTCCTTTCCCCTTTCCTGCCTCCCCCATGAACTGGGCCGCCTTGAACCGCAGGTAGTCCCTCTCCCCCACAGCGGTCATGCTCCCCCGTTCATCGATGATTTTCTGCACGTCATCCGGGGGGGTTATGGCCCGGATGACGAGGTCCCTCAATTCGATGCCGTATTTGAGAAAATCATCCCTGATCCGGGCCTTCGCGGCGGCCCCCAGTTCCTCGTAGACCTGGGGAAGCTCCAGCAGGGAATCGACATTTTCCCCCAGGAGATCGTTGATCCTTGAAATGATCACCGCCCTCAGGTAATCCGAGATCTGTGCCGTGGTGTAGACACCCTGGGTGCCGGCCAGGACGTTGACGAAGAGCATGGGCTGGATGATCCTTATGGTGTAGACCCCGTGGCCTCTCAACCGAACCATTCCCAGTTCCCGGTCCCTGAATGCCACCGGATCACGCGTCCCCCAGGCGAGGTTGGTGAAGGTCTTCATGGAAACGAAGTAGACCGCCACCCTGAAAGGGCTATGGAAGCCAAAGGGGAGGCTCAGGGCCTTGGTGAGAAGAGGCAGGTTCTGTGTGGTAAGGGTGTGCCTCCCGGGCCCCAACACATCCAGGGCTCTTCCATCCCGGAAAAAGACGGCCGCCTGGTTCTCGTTCACCACGAGCTGAGCCCCGAATTTGATCTCGCCGGTCCCTTCCTGGGGCACCCGGTGGACCATTTCTTCGCCGGTATTATCAATCCACTCCAGGACCTCGATGAACTCGCTCACAACCGAACCTCCCATCCCTTCAGCAAGGACAGCCTGCCTTCAAAAGCGCGCCTCAGGTCCTCCAGTTCCCTTTTAACCCCCTGGACCCATTCCTCCCCGGCCTCAGGGGCCCCTGAGGGGGCATGGTTCTCCATCCTTCCGGCAATTTCCAGAAGAATCAGGTCCTGTTCGTAAAGATCCTCCAGATCCTCAAGCTCCACGCCTTCCCGGTCAAACCACCCCGCATATCCACCCGGGGCATAACGGATCTCGTCCTCTACCCGCTCCAGGAGGACATTGACGGCTTCAAGATCCCCAACAGCGCGCAGGGAACCCTTTTTCCCGGTCCGGGACAGTTGGTTCATCCTGTCCGAAATCCTCTGGCGGCAGCGGGCGATCGTCTCCGTGACCCTGCCCCTTAGGGCCAGATCGTCCGCCCTCCGTTTTTCCCTTTCCTGGTAGCCGGATATGCCTGGAATTATCCCCGTGATTTTTTCGAGGAGAACGGCGCCTTTCGATCGCGTCATCCTTTACTCCTTCTGGAGGGAGAAGCCTTGATTCTGACCTTTCCATCCTCGCTGACAACCTTGAATACCACCTTTTCGCAGGCGAACTTTTCGCGGATAACCTTCATCTGATCCTCGAGGGCAACCTGGACCCGATCCATCCCGGGGACCTTCTTCATGCCGGCACGTTCGTATTCCCTGGTCAAGGCCGCGTAAAACCCCTCAATTTTTCCCTTTCCGGCGCCGGCATCTGTCATCTCCAGGGTGTCCTCACCCTCCGGGGCCGTCGCGGCGGGTTTTTCCCCGAGCCTGCGGCGGGGTTTCTTCCCTTCCTCCAGTTCTTTCATGGTCTTCTGCCAGTAAGCCAGGTAGGTCTGATAGCGGGCAATCGCCTGCTGGACCCTGAAGCGAAGGGCGGTGTTGCTTATTACCGTGCCGGTGAAGGAACGGACCTCCCGGGCCACGGAAGCGGCCAGTTTCTCCGGAGCCAGCCGTTCAACGCCGGAGAAGTAGCGTTCATAGGCCTTTTTCAGCTGGTCTATGTCTTTTTCAAGCTTTCTGATCCTTGCTTCCATGGTCTGGCTGCCCGCCTCGATAAAAAATATAAACCTGCAAAAAATGATAACAGAGGGGGATTGGAAGTTCAAAATAATAATAGCCCGGGGAACTTGACACCCCTTGACACAATGAAATAATCTTCCCGGAAAACATTTCCATTTTTTCCAGGCCGCCGACGAAAGAAGCCGGATCCGCCTGGCACCCGCGGCCCACAGATTAAAATTCATTTTTCCAAGAACCCTGGCCCTGGAGCAGAACCGACTTTTATGGAAGATAACCGGGAGATCCCCGCGGTCATCATTCTGGCAGCCGGCAAGGGGACCCGCATGAATTCCGCGATCCCCAAGGTCCTCCACAAACTAAGGGGGAAGCCGCTCCTTAACCATTTGCTGAAAACCCTTTCGGGCCTCAGTGCGGCCCGGGTAATGGTCGTGACAGGGTCAGGAGCCGCGGAGGTGGAAGAGAGCCTGCGGCAGATCCCGGACAACCGGAATGTCAGGACGGTCAGGCAGGAACCCCAATCGGGAACGGGACACGCGGTGGCCCAGTGTCTGCCGCTCCTGGAGGATATTGAGGGGTCCGTTCTGGTTCTTTCGGGCGACACCCCCGGGGTTCGCACGAGTACCTTGCTGAACCTGGACCGGGAAAGGACCCTTTCGGGCGCCGGGGTTTCCCTCCTTGTCGGGAACCTGGAAAACCCGCGGGGGTACGGCAGGATCCTGAGAGAGCCCGATGGGAAGATCGTGGGGATAAGGGAACAGAAAGATCTCGAAGGGGATCAGGACAGGATCCGGGAGGTTAATCTCGGCGTCTATTCCTTTGACGCGTCTTTTCTCAGGAGGGAAATCCCCCGCCTTGATGACGGGAACGCACAGAAGGAATATTATCTGACCGATCTCGTCGGGGCGGCGGCCCGGGCGGGGGTGAAGGTAGTCAGCTTCCCTTCGGAAGACAGCCATGAAGCCAAAGGGATCAACACCCTGTCGGAACTGGCTGATATGGAGGCAAAAATGAACGCGAATAACATTCAACGCCTGATGGATTCCGGAGTCCGGATCGTCGACCCGGACAACACCTGGATCGATGACTCCGTTTCAATCGAACCGGACGCCGTCATACACCCCATGACTTTTCTTCGCGGCACCACCCGGATCGGCTCCGGAACCGTCATCGAGCCGGGGGCTGTCGTCACGGATTCGGTCATCGGAAGAAACGCCCGCATCCTGCCCTACTGTGTTATTTCAGGTTCGGAGGTGGGCGACGGCGCGTCCGTCGGACCTTTCAGCCACATGAGGCCAGGCTCCAGGTTGGGGCCGTCAACCAAGATCGGAAACTTCGTGGAAACGAAAAAAGTGACCGTGGGCGAAGGGAGCAAGGTTTCCCATCTCACCTATATCGGGGATGCCGAAATCGGCGAGAAGGTCAACATCGGGGCGGGCTGCGTCACGTGCAACTACGACGGGTTCGCCAAATACCGGACAGTCATCCAGGACGGGGTCTTCGTGGGAAGCGGAACCATGATCGTAGCGCCCGTCACCCTCGGCAAGGGCTCCCTTGTGGCCGCCGGCTCCACAATCACCCGGGACGTGGCCCCTGATGCCCTGGCCGTCGCCAGGGCCCGCCAATCCGAAAAAGAGGGCTGGGCGGCCCGGCGCAGGGAAAATTTGTCCGGAAACGGAAAGAAGGATAAGAGCTGATGTGCGGCATCGTCGGATATATCGGCAAACGTGAGGCGGCGGATATCCTCCTCGATGGTCTGCGGCGGCTGGAGTATCGGGGGTACGATTCGGCCGGCATCGCCGTTCTCCTGGACGGAGAAATCGCCCTTCGCAGGAGCGTGGGGAAAATCCATAACCTGGCTGAAGCGGTGCGGCAAAACC
>JAFGWO010000093.1 GCA_016937135.1 Pseudomonadota bacterium | reverse complement strand
ATGATGCTGAGTATCAGGGCTCGGAATGAAGCTGCGGTCATAAAAATTCCCGTTCCGGAGGTCAAAAAACACGCTTGACGTGTTCTTCCTTTGATTGTCAGGCTTTAGGTTTACGGCTGTTTTAACGATCCTGTTTGTCTATCATGGGGTTCGGGGGGTGTCAATTAAAGGCAGTCCAGAGTTCAGAGTCCAGAGTCGCGGAGTTCAGAGTTCAGGGTTCAGAGAGGAGGCCTGATGGGGTCTGGTGTCATTGCGAGGCATCCCTGGCGGAAACAATCCCGTGGGCGAAAAGGCAGATCGCTTCGCGCAGGGCCGGCTCCCTCCTTCGCTAAAGCTTCGGCAAGCAGCCGCGATGACGGGGCACAAAAGTTCAAGTTTTTTCTCCACCCGTCCCCGCGTGGGCATTTTCCAGGGGAAAATGCTCCCTTACCCATGACTTTTCCTCCTGCAGGGAGTTCACCAGTCCGTCCACCCTGGCATCCTGCACGGCCTGCATAATCTCGCGGAAAAGGGGGCCGGTCGAATATCCCATGGAAAGGAGAACCTTCCCGTCGATCTCCCTGTTAATAAACCGGAGCCTTGTAAGATAAAGGGAGATCGCCTTGGCGGTGCCTTCTCTTTTGGTCAGGGACATGACCAGAAGAAGGTCTTCGATGTTCAGCTGTCCCAGGAGGCGTGCGATCCAGCTGTGGGATTCCTTTTCGTTTTTGCCGAGATCCACCATGACCGAGGACAGCCGGGACCACCTCTCCCGGTAAAGATTTTTCACCTGGGGACTCTGGTGGAAAAGTCCCAGGATCTCGTCCCTCTCCTCGCGGCTTCGTATGAGCATGATGGCATGGAAATAGATCATTCCAACATCGGGCTTCTCCTCGAGGAAAAGGAGCTGGAACCAGGAATGGATTTTCTCGACCTGCCGGAACACGTCCTTCATCTTCTCGTCGAAGCGCATGGCCTCGTGGAGGGATTCCAGGATCCCCAGATTTTGCATCCTCTCGAAGGCCCCGAAGGGGTCTTCCCCCCGAAGGATTGCCAGGAACTCGGCAAGGAGCCTCGGTCCCTGCGCCGTCCGGATATACTTTTTCCTGACCGCTCCCTTTAGGAGATACTCTGTGTGCTTTCCGATGCGGAAGCCGAATTTCTGCTCGAAGCGGACAGCGCGTATGATCCTTGTAGGGTCGTCCACAAAACTCATGTTGTGGAGGATCCGGATGGTCTTGTCCTTCAGGTCGCGAAGGCCCCCGAAGTAGTCCACCACCTGGCCGAAGGAGTCGGGATTCAGACGCACCGCGAGGGCGTTGATGGCAAAATCCCTGCGGTAAAGGTCCAGTTTGATGGAGCCCCTCTCGACCATCGGTTCGGCCCCCGGAGAAACGTAGTATTCCATGCGGGCGGTCGCGACATCGAGTTTGAGATCGTCGGGGAGGATCACCACGGCTGTCTTGAACCTCCTGTGGGAACGGGTCCGGCCCCTGAGGCGCCTGGAAAGCTTTCTGGCAAACTGGATGGCATCCCCTTCCACCACGATGTCCACATCCAGATTCTTCTGCCTCAGGATCAGGTCCCTGACGAGGCCTCCCACAAGGAAGGCGCGGTATCCTGATTTCTGGGCCACTTTCCCGGCCGTCGTAAGAACGTTGCAGGTCTTCTGGTCGAGGATATCCTTCATGAGTTCCCGGATATTCCTCACCCTTCCCGGAGGCGGCTCCCCTTCGATACCCGTCAGACCAAAGGACCGCGTCCTCATGAAATCGGCGTGCATGGCTTCCAGAAGATCTGTCCTCGTGATGATCCCCTTGACCCGCTTTCCTTCCACGACTGGAAGCATCCGCTGTCTTTTTTCGATGATGAGCTCTTCGATCCTTTCCAGGGGCGAATCCGCCGTCACCGTCCCGAATTCGGTGAGCATGAAGTCGCTGGCCTGGGCCTCCCCGAGCTTATGGAGGAGTCCGCGCTCCACGACTCCCCTTGTGATGATCCCCACCAGAGCCCCTTCGGGCCCGACGACCGGAAGGGAGTTGATGTTGAAACGGACCATGAGCTCCCCCACTTCCGAGAGGGGCATCGTTTCAGGGATGTCGATAACGGGGGAGGACATGATGGCCCCGGCGTTGACGCGGTCCCCGATCATCTTTTTCAGGGAGGTCATCAGTTTTTCTTCGACCTGGACAAGGGTCAGATCACGGACGGAAGCGGAAGCGGCGGTGGGATGTCCTCCCCCTCCGAAGGCTTCGGCAATCTGGGATACGTCCAGTTCAGGAAGCCTGCTCCTTGCCACCAGGATGATGCGGTCTTCCATGCGGACAATGGTGAAAAGGACATCCAGACTTTCCATGTCCATCATCTTGTGGACCAGAAGGGCAAGCTCCCCCACATACTGGTCAACGCTCGCAGACGCCACGGCTACCGGGATCCCCTTGACGTCATGAATGGTGAGGGAAGTCAAAAGGTCGTAGAGAAGCTGAACCTGCCGGGAGTCGAGCTCCCTGGTGATGAAGGTCGGGATGATCTCGAGGTGGGCCCCTCTTTTCATGAGATAGGAAACGGCCTCGAGGTCCCTCGGGGTAGTCGAGGCGAAGGTGAGGGAACCCGTATCCTCGTAAATTCCCAGGGCCATGATGGTGGCTTCTTCAGGGGTGATGCGGATCCGTTTCTTTCTAAGGATCTCCACGAGAAGGGTGGTCGTAGCGCCCACGGGCTCCACAATGTCCACGACCCCCCGGTAATCCTGGTCCGTCCTGGGATGATGATCGTAGATGTGGAGCTCCACGTCCTCCCGCCGGGCGATCTCGTCGAAGGGCCCGATCCTTCCCTTCATCTTGATATCCACGAGGATCAGGCGGGTGACGGCCGAAAGGTCCACATCCTTGATGCGGTCGAAACTGAAAGAGGCGATGGAGGATTTAAGAAAGAATTCCCGTAGGTTTCGTTCCTGGGAGCCGGGGAACACCATCCTGGCTTCGGGATAAAGTTTTTTCGCCGCGATCATGGATGCCATCGCGTCGAAATCCGCGTTGAGGTGGGAAGTGATCAGGTCCATAAAGCAGTCCAGAGTCCCAAGTCAAACGTCAAACGTCAAACGTCGAACGAGAAACGAGGTCGAACGTCTAACATCAAACGTCAAACGTCAAACGTTCAATGTCAGACCAAAAGAAGATTGGTTCGTTTGTTTTAATACTATCCTAGATGAGAATTGCCGGAAATCCCACCAGAAAGCGGTGATTGGGTACCTGTGATTGGTGATTGGTGTTTGGTGGTTCCCGTTGAACGTTTGACGTTGAACTTTTAACGTCGTTTTTCGCTTGACGTTCGACGTCACTTTCCCCGTGGGACATGGGACGTGGGACGTTCTCTTCCCGTTTAGGGATTGGTTTATGAAAGACCACGAGATCGCTTCACACCGGGAAAGGAAACGGTTCGCGATGACCTCTGTTGTCATTTTTCTACCCTCAATCCGAAATAATCCTTTTTCCACGCGTCTCCGGGTCCCATTTTCCGGGCGTCTGATGGTTTTCCCTCTGGACTCTGAACCCTGGACTTGACTCTGAACTCTGAACTCTGGACTGTCTCTTTCACCCCCTCGGATGGAACTTCCTGTGGACTTCCCTCAGGTGCTGTCGGCTCACATGGGTGTAGATCTGGGTCGTCACGATATTGACGTGCCCAAGAAGGATCTGGACGCTTCGAAGGTCCGCGCCTCCTTCCAGCAGATGGGTGGCGAAGCTGTGGCGGAAGGTGTGGGGATGGATCCTCGGCAGACCGGCCATGAGGGCATACCGGCAGACCTTCTGCCAGAAGGCCTGACGGGTGATGTGTCCCTTCCCGCCCCTGCCGGGAAACAGGTAGGGGTTAAGAACCTGCTTTATAAGCCTCGGCCTGACCTCTCGAAGATAGCGCTCGGCCCAGAGGAGGGCCTCCTGCCCCATGGGGGCGAGGCGCTGCCGGGACCCTTTCCCGGTCACCCGGAGAAGGCCGGCTTCCTTGTTCAGATCCTCCATGCGGAGTCCGACAAGCTCGGACACCCTCAAACCGGCCGCGTAGCTTATTTCCATCATCGCCCTGTCCCGGATCCCGATATCCGTGGTTGTGTCGGGCTGCTCCAGCACCTGGACCATCTCGGCCACGGTGAGCACTTCCGGGAGGTTCAGAGGGACTTTCATGCCCTCGATGTTGGATGCCGGGTTGGTTTTGGCTCCTCCGGTCAAAAAGAGGTGCTTGTGGAAACCCCGTATGGAAACGAGTTTTCTTCTCGCGGTCCTCGCCCCGGAACCCTTTTCCCTAAGGGTGGTTATGAAGGCGAGAATGTGGTGGGAACGGACTTCGTCGGGTTTTGCGATCCCCGATCGGGCGAGAAAATCGGCGTAGGCAGTGAGGTCTGCCCGGTAGGCCTCCAGGGTGTTGTCGGAAAGGCCTTTTTCGATGAGCAGACGGTCGAGGTAGGCGTCAACAAATCGTTGCATCGGAAAGCGGGACAGCTCATGACTCGGGGACGGGGGGACACGGGGATGCGGCGAAAAAATCTCTCTTCCGCATGACCCAGTCACGCCGTCTCGGCATCAATGCTACCCCCCCTGGACTCCGGATATGCCGCTTTATACCCCTCCGATTCCATTGAAACTCCCCTTTGACGGGCTCAGGGCCTTTAGCCTTGTCGAACCGTTGCCTTGCACCTGAAGCACCCTTGGCCGCCATTCGAAAAAGAT
The DNA here is from genome assembly GCA_016937135.1 of Pseudomonadota bacterium. Lineage (GTDB taxonomy): Bacteria > BMS3Abin14 > BMS3Abin14 > BMS3Abin14 > BMS3Abin14 > JAFGWO01. The sequence continues at coordinate 1,069 of JAFGWO010000093.1, read as the reverse complement.
TGAAATTTCTGGCCTCTCTCCCCGGTTCCCACTTCCCTGTTCCCTATCTGATGTATTTCCCGATTATCGGCTCCAGATCTTCCTTCGTTTGGGCCGGCACGGCCGCAGGATCTGTGACGATTGCGTATTTCAGGGCGTCGCCGCACCCGCAGGGCCCTTTCCGGTCGATGTTCAGGGCCGTCTGGCGGATGGCCTCCCTGGCGTTTGCGACGTTCCGGTGCATGATCTTCAGGATCGCCTCCACGGAAACGCTCTCCTCCGTTTCATGCCAGCAGTCGTAATCCGTCGCCAGAGCCAGTGTGGCATAGCATATCTCGGCTTCCCTGGCGAGCTTGGCCTCCGGGATATTCGTCATCCCGATGATGTCCACGCCCCAGGACCGGTAAAGGAAAGATTCCGCCCTGGTGGAAAACTGGGGACCCTCCATGCAAAGATAGGTCCCTCCCTGGTGGACCGTTGCCCCTGTCGTCCGGGCGCTGTTGGCCAGAAGATCCGCAAGGGAAAGGCACACGGGGTCGGCGAAGGCCACATGCGCCACGATCCCATTCCCGAAGAAGGTGGAAGGCCTTCCCTTCGTGCGGTCGATGAACTGGTGCGGCACCACCAGGTCCCCCGGTCGGATGTCCTCTTTCATGCTTCCCACCGCTGAGACGGAAATAATGGAATCGACCCCCAGGGATTTTAATGCGAAAATATTTGCCCGGTAGTTGACCTCTCCGGGAGGGATCCGGTGGCCCCTGCCGTGCCGCGGCAGGAACGCCATCTTCAACCCGCTGATGGTGCCCGATACGATCCTGTCGGAAGGATCCCCGAAAGGCGTTGAGACATCGAAAACCACCTTGTCCTCGAGCCCCTCCATCTCATAAAGCCCGCTGCCTCCGATGATGCCGAGAAAATCCGTCATGAAATCTCCCCTGGAAAGTTCAGAGTTCAGGGTTCAGGGTCCAGAGAAAAACCTGTTTTTTGTATTTCTCTGCTGGCTTCTTCGAGGTTTAACATTGATGGCTTCGCAAAAAGTCATCAACGCGCCCCGGGTGGGGCGCCCGGATCAAGGACCGGCATCCCAAGT
>JAFGWO010000092.1 GCA_016937135.1 Pseudomonadota bacterium | reverse complement strand
GCTTCGAAAGGGGGACCGATCCGCATGGGACCGTCGCCGCCGTGAACCGCCTCGCCTTCCTTATCAGGGAGTGGGCAGGGGGAAAAGTCTGCCTGGGAGTCATGGACTGCCACCCGGCCCCCGAGGGTGAGCGGAGCCTCTCCTTCCGTCTGGACAGGGTGAGAAAATTCCTGGGGGTTGATATCCCCGACGGGGAGATTGTCGGGACCCTTGATCGGCTGGGACTTGCGCCATCGGCGATGGCGGATGGGAGATGGGCGATAACGGTCCCCGGCTTCAGGAGGGATCTTTCCAGGGAAGAGGATGTCATCGAGGAGGTGGCTCGCATCTATGGTTACGACAGGATCCCGGTGACCCTTCCCGTGGGCCGGACCGTACCCGTAAAAGCAAGCCCCCTGTCGCGCCAGCAGGGGACCGCCCGTGAAATCCTGGAGGGGATGGGTTTTTCAGAGGCCATAACATACACCTTCGTCAGCAGGGAGGAGCAGGAGGAGCTGGGTTTTGGGGGCGGCCCCGAACCCGTGACCCTTTTAAACCCCATTTCCGATGACATGACGGTGATGAGAAAGAGCCTCCTGCCCGGTCTTTTCGAGGCGCTGAGGGTCAACATGAACAAGAGGATCAGCAATGTGAGGCTCTACGAGACAGGCAGGATCTTTCTCCCCTCGCCGGGCGGGGATCTGCCCGAGGAGCGCCACTTCCTCGCCGGGGTCATTTCCGGCGCGAGATCTGAAAAAACGTGGTACCGCCGCGAAGAGGCGGGGGATTTTTTCGATATCAAGGGGGCAGTCCAGGGTCTCCTGGAAGGGATGAGAATCCCCGACGTCATTTTCGAGTCGGAGGAAAAGCCCTTCCTCCAGGGGGGACAGGGCGCCCGCGTCCTTTCCGGCGGCGAGCCTCTCGGGGTCCTCGGGACCATAAGCCCTGCGGTAAGGGAGAAATACCGGGTACGGGAATGGGCGGGGTGTTTCGAACTTGATCTTGAAAAGCTCGTCGGCGCTGTCAGGCCGGCGGCTTTCCATCCTCTTCCGCAGTTCCCGTCCGTCTTGAGGGATCTGGCGGTCCTTGTCCCCGGGGAGATCGCGGCCAGCAGGATTGAAGGCGTGATCCTGGAAGCGGGAAGGGACCTGGAGAGGGTCCGGCTGTTCGATATCTACGAGGGAAAGGGGATCCAGGAAGGCATGAAGAGCCTGGCCTTTTCCCTTGAATACCGGAACCCGGCAAGGACCCTCACCGACGAGGAGGTGGACCGGAACCTGGAGGAGATCGTGGCGGCGCTGGGGAGGGAGTTCGGGGCCCGTCTTCGCTGAGAAAAACAGTATCAGCGCAGACGGGAGTCCAGGGTTCAGAGTCCAGAGGAGAAGGCACGGGAAGATTGTTAAAGGTGGGGATGCTCAGTCTTATGTCTGGCTGAAGACGCCTGGATAAGTCCCTTCTTCCCGACGGGGCTAAAGGAGGGTGGGCCCTGGACCCGCCCGGGACCTGGAATCTGGATCTCTGGCCTCGGGAATGTGCTTTCGCCTTCGCGAAAAGCTATGGGGTGGTATGTCGGCGGGGCCGACGCGATAGGAGATAAGTTTTTTTCTGGACTCTGGACCCGGGACTCTGGACTTCTTTTAAAGTAGGACCGGGAAAAATCCGTACGACTGCCCGGATTTTTCCCCTTGACTCTTTTCCCGCAAACCCATTAAAGTACAAACCATTGAAAACATGAGGATTTGTCCAAGCCAGGGAAAGGTGATCCGATGACCAAAGCCGATATCGTAGAGATTGTTCACGGCAGGACCGGTTTTTCCAAAAAGGAATCCTCGGAAGCGGTGGAAATGATCCTGGAGATTCTCAAGGAGGAGCTCGAACGGGGCGAGAAGGTGAAGCTTTCCGGATTCGGCAATTTCGTCATCAGGAGCAAGGACGTAAGAAAGGGAAGAAATCCCAAGACAGGCCAGGAGATGGAGATCACGGCGCGCAAGGTCATGACCTTCAAGCCCAGCCAGAAGCTGAAAGATTACATCAACGGAGGCTGATGTTCCCCTTCCGGGCATCTCCCTTAACCAGGTGAACCTTTGAATCCGGATCCTTCCGTCAAGATCCCCGAAAAGCTTTTCTTCAAGATCGGGGAGGTGAGCCGCATCACAGGGGTCAAGTCCCATGTCCTGAGGTACTGGGAAACGGAATTCCCCGCTTTAAATCCCCCGAAGAACCGGGCCGCCCAGCGGGCCTACCGCAAGAAGGATATCGAAACCATCCTCCAGATAAAGACTCTCCTTTACGAGGAGAACTACACCATTTCCGGGGCCAGAAAGCGGCTTCGGGAGATGCGCTCCGAAGAAAAATCCAGAGGCCAGATGGAGCTCTTCGGTCGCGGGGTCGACCGCAAGCAGGTCCAGGCTGCCATCGGGGAGCTGGAAAAGGCGCTGAAGATACTGGAAGGATAGCGAAAACAGTCAAGAGTCCTGAGTCCAGAGGCCAAAGGCCAGTGTCTAAAGTCAAGAAAAAGGCGGGTCAAAGGTCCAATTAAGACAGTCCGGAATCCAGAGAGAAACAGCCGGTCCCTGTGGGGACCGTTTTTCATGGAGAGGCGAGGCAGGGAACAGCAATTCCCGTTTGTTCCCGGCTGCCAGCCGCCACGGTTCAAAAATCAGACATCACCAGTCACCAATCACTTTGTTCTCGCCTCACCCTCATAAACGATAATTGGTCAACGCGACCCGGATTTTCCCTCTGGCCTCTGGACTCTGGCCTCTTAGCTCTCCTTTCGAAGTTCCTTTGTCAGTTTTTACGTTGACACCTTTGGAAAATCTGGTATATTTTCTACATCATTGTCAGAGTTTCTATTACTCTTGCGAGGTGATGTCACGTGCAGAAAAAAATCAAGGTCAAACTGAACTATACCCCTAACGATGTCGGATCCTTTCTGGGAGTCCACCACAACACCATCAAGAACTGGATCAAGGGCAAGCAGGTGGTGGCTTTCCAGACGGTAGGCGGCCATTACCGCGTGCCGCGGCGCGAGGTCGTCCGTCTTATCAAGAACCGCGGTCTTTCGGTTCCCGAAGAGCTCCAGGGGCCGATGGGCCTGGTCTACGTCGTGGACGACGACGAGTTGATCAGGGTCGCCATGGAGGACGCCCTCTCCGATGATTACGAGGTCTACGCCTTTTCCAGCGGTTTTGAGGCCCTGATGCAGATCGGCCGGTTAAAGCCCGACCTGCTGGTGCTGGATATTTTCATGCCGGGCATCGACGGCTTTGCCATGATCAAGAAGCTCCGGCAGGACGACAAGCTCTACAATCTCAAGGTCATCGGCATGTCGGGCAAGGACGTGAGCGCCGAGGAGGCCGAGAAGGCAGGCTTCGACGAATTCTACAAAAAGGAGCAGGGCCTCGACAACATCGTGGAGGCGGTGAAAAGGCATCTTGGAACCGGACGGTGATAATACCGGTTCCAAGGAGTCTAGAGTAGAGAGTTCGGAGTTCAGAGGAAAAGCGGGCCCTTTCGGGCCCGTTTGTCATTGCGAGCGGAAATTGGGCGAAGAAATCTGAAAGGAACGTCAAACGTCGAACGTCAAACGTCGAACGAGAAAAGAACGTCCCAAGTCCCAGGGAAAGTCCGTCGAACGTCAAACGTCGAGAGTCAAACGGGGAAAGGCCCTTCCCGCATCCCCGCGTCGAACGGTCTGGTCCCCAACCTGGGGGGCAACCACCAGTCTCCGGTCACCGTTTTTTCCTCTGAACTCTGGACTCTGGACTGCCCTTTTGCCCCTTCCCTTACACTGGAATATGGTTTTGGTCTCGTTTTTTCCGTTGGACGTTGGACGTTCGACGTTGGACGTTTCCTTGTCCCCTTGACTTATCCCCCCTGTATTGCTAAATTTTGCCGTTCTTTCACCGGGGCGTAGCGCAGACTGGTAGCGCACCTGAATGGGGTTC
>JAFGWO010000091.1 GCA_016937135.1 Pseudomonadota bacterium | reverse complement strand
CCGGCCGGAGGATGGAACGATTTGACGACTGGGCGGCCTGACGACTGGGCGACTAAGCGACAAGGCGGTAAGGCGACAAAACGACAAGGCGATTTTTCCTGCGTTCCTTCGTTCAGTCGCTCAGTCGCTATCTTCTCCCGTCATTCAGTGGCATTGTCGCCCCGTCGCATGTTCGAACGCACCTTACCCTTTCACCTCGATCATCGCCCCTTCGGTGAACGCCCCTATCTTCCAGTGGGATACCTCATGTTTCTCCAGGGCCTGTTCAAGGCCTTTGGCCTTTTCCGGGGGAATGGACATTAGCAGGCCTCCGGAGGTCTGGGGATCGAACAGGGGGAGGAGGTAGTTTTCGGGAACCCCGGTTCCCGTCACGTGGGCGGCCAGATAACCCCGGTTTCTGTAGGCCCCTCCGGGCACGAGACCCATCTCCACCAGCTCCGCTATCCCCGCCAGGAGGGGGATGGCGTTATAATCCAGAACCGCACCCAGACCTGCGCCCTGGCACATTTCCCAGAGATGTCCCAGAAGCCCGAAACCGGTCACATCCGTGGCTGCGGAGACGCCCCCTTCAACCATCGCCGCGCACGCCGGGCCGTTGGAGGTCTTCATGCCGCTTAAAAACCCGGGGTAGGTTTTCTCGGGGAGCATGCCGGCCTTCAGGGCGGTTGAGGCGATCCCTGTACCAAGGGGTTTTGTCAGATAAAGGAAATCGCCCGCGCGTCCCGTGGAATTGGCGATGATCTGCTCCGGGTGGATGGTTCCCGTGACAGACAGGCCGAACTTGATCTCCTTGTCCTCCAGGGTGTGGCCGCCAACCAGGGCGCAGGACGTCTCTTTCAGGGCCTTGAAGGCCCCTTCCAGGATCAGGGAGGCCCCTTCCGGAGAGAGGAGGCAGGGATCGAAGGCCAGGAGCATCATGGCGGTCAGGGGCGTGCCCCCCATCGCAAAGATGTCGGAAAGGGAATTTAGCGAAGCGATATAACCGAATTCCTCGGGATCATCGACAATGGGAGTGATCACATCGAGGGTCTGGACCAGGGCGGTTTGGGAGTCTAGCCTGAAAACCCCGGCGTCCTCGGACGTGTCCATCCGGACAAGGATCCGCTCATCCAGGTTGGCCCTGGATTTGAAGGGATCGAGCAATTTCGAAAGGTCTCCCGGACCCAGTTTGGCCGCTCAGCCGGAGGCCTGGACCATATTGGTCAGGCGGTAGATCTCCTCTCGTTTGTCCATTGTGGCAATGACCCGGTCGCCGGACTTTTCACGCCCCCGAGCCTCCCTCCTTTCAGAAAATCCTCGAAATCATGGGCTGATAATGGCATAAACAATAGGTATACTCAATAAAAACCATTGATAACAAGAACTTCAACTGTCCGGCAATCAGGGAAAACATCGCCCCTTCAGACCCTGCCGGTTCCTGTATACGGTATACATGAAATTTCTTGAAAACCTCCGAAAAAATCCTGTACACTAACCATATATTGTGCTAGCTTTTGTTTCCAATACAATATGTAGGATTTCTCTTCGTTTATTCCTCTTTAAAAACAAAGGCTTTTCAGGAGGGTGCCATGTCCGTTATCGAAACCAGGGATGTCTCTCGTGTTGTCGAAAATAGGCAGGAAACCCTCGAGTTCGGGGCCTCGCTTTGCCCTGAAACGTTGTCCGACAACGCCCGGGTGGTCCTCGCCAAAAGATACCTCAAAAAAGGCCCTGACGGCCAGCCGGTCGAATCCCCGGAGGAGCTTTTCCTCAGGGTGGCTGCGAATATCGCGGAAGGGGAGAGAAAATTCGGGGGATCCGAGGAAAAGGTCCAGAGAACGCGGGATCTTTACTTTAACCTTATTGCCTCACTCTCCTTCCTTCCCAATTCTCCCACGTTGATGAACGCCGGAAGGGAGCTCCAGCAGCTCTCGGCTTGTTTTGTCCTGCCGGTGGGCGACTCCATGGAGAGCATCTTCGATGCCGTCAAGCACACTGCCATGATCCACAAAAGCGGCGGGGGTACGGGATTTTCCTTCAGCCGTCTGCGGCCGGGAAAGGATGTGGTCCAGTCCACGTCAGGGGTTTCCTCGGGGCCCATCTCCTTCATGAAGGTCTTCAATCAGGCCACCGAGGTCATCAAGCAGGGGGGGACCCGCCGGGGAGCCAACATGGGGATCCTCCGGGTCGACCACCCGGACATCCTTGAGTTCATCCGATGCAAGGAACAGAACGACCAGCTCACCAACTTCAATATTTCCGTGGCCCTGACGGAGGAATTCATGCGGGCTGTCGAGGAGGGCAAGGATTATCCCCTGCTCAACCCCCGGTCCGGACAGGAAGTCGGCCGACTTAAAGCGCGGGACGTATTCCAGCTCATCGTCCAGAAGGCCCATCAGAACGGGGAGCCCGGCATCATCTTCATCGACCGCATCAACAAGGACAACCCCACCCCGGCCCTGGGGGAGATCGAGAGCACCAATCCCTGCGGCGAACAGCCCCTCCTGGCCTATGAATCCTGCAACCTG
>JAFGWO010000090.1 GCA_016937135.1 Pseudomonadota bacterium | reverse complement strand
TACGGGACCAGGATATTTTCGTCCCCCTTCGAAATGGTCAGGCCCTGATCGCCGACGGTAATCCGGAACCTGGACATGGATCGCGCCATCAGCTGGGAAAGGACCAGAAATCCCGCTAAAAGAAGGCACACACCCGTGATGTGCCACCAGTTCAGGCGGGTCTCCCCATAAAGGATGAGGTCAAAAGCAAAGACCAGGAGAAGGATGACGCCGAGCACCCCCCCGAAGATCGCGCCGGCCCTCAGAGCCTGCCGGCTGTAGTCCTGGAAGGAACCCGGATAGGCATAGGAATGAGGCAAAGGGATTTTTTCTTCTTCCATGGTTTCTGGCGCGACCAATTCCGGCTCCGGGAAAATGTCTTCAGGGAACCTGGCCGGAAGAAGAAAATTCCCGTGTGGCCTCGATAAGTTTCAGGGGATCGACCTTGATCCCCCTGATATAGGCCCCGAAATGAAGGTGCGGGCCCGTGGCGCGGCCGGTGGCTCCCACCGTACCGATGGTATTCCCCCTGTTCACCTCTTCCCCCTCGGAAACGGATATCCCCTCGAGATGACCGTAAAGGGTATTCACGCCCCATCCGTGGTCCAGGACCACCGTTTTCCCCATTAGATAAAGATCCTCGGCCAGCACGACCACTCCGTGGTTGGAAGCTTGAATGGGAGTGCCCTGATTGGCCGCGATATCCACACCGGAATGGGGGGCCCGCTCCTGACCGTTGAGAACCCGCCTCACACCGAATTCGGCGGAGATCCGGCCCGGGACAGGAAGGAGAAAACCCTCATCCCAGAACCGCGCGCGGGTCCGGGCCGCCAGGGATTTTCCAAGCTCGGCATTGTCCTTCCGGATGCGTTTGAGGCGTTCGGGAGAAAATTCCACCATCCCGGTGGGCAGGGAAAGGTTCTGAACCGGCGGCTTTTCCCCTGTTTGCCGAACCTCGAGATCCGCTCTCAAGCGGTAGGGCGTTTCTTCCCCAAAAGGGAAAAGATCCAGATCGACCGGGATGATCTCTTTTTTCTCTCCCAGATCGATGCCGACAAGGGCCACGTAGCGGTCGTCCTTTACCTTCACCAGGGGAAAACGATCCGGACCCACCACAGCCTCACAGGCCGCGAGATCCTGGGCCGTCGTCACGCTGACCATAACGATGGAACCGGGAACGACCGCGTCAGAATCCCATGTCACCTGAATGCCCGCCCCGTGGGCCGGGAGGATCAGCACAAGACAAGCCACAAAAATCAGGGCAGGGATAACGTTTTTTTTAGACGCCACAGGGATTCCCTCCGACATGCCGGATGCCAGACCCCGTTGGAGGAGTCTTCACACAGAAAAGGAAGGAAGAGGCGCGCAGAAGGGAGAACCGAAAGAAAAAGTCCACTGCCCGGCAACTCCTGGGTCCACCCGGCAGTGGGAGGGATTTTCTGGCTGAAACTCTCCGCAGGAACGGATCTACTGCTTGACCTCTTCCACGACGATGCTCTCGTCAACGTGGTCCCTCAGAGCCCTTTCAATACCAGCCTTAAGGGTCATCTGGGACATGGGGCAGCCGGCGCAGGCGCCCATGAGCTGGAGTTTTACGACTCCTTCATCGGTGATCTCAACGAGTCGGGCATCCCCTCCGTCTGCCTGAAGGGATATCCTGACCTTGTCGAGGACATCCTTGATCTTTTCCTTGTCAACCATGTCAACCTCCCCTGTCATCAATGAGTGATCCACGCGGTATGTTAACAATTCCTTCTTCCTGCCACAAGATCAAGAAACCGGCCAAAAACCAGAGCCCCCGAGAAACGGACCGGCCCAAGCCGATCCTTCATCTTTTCCAACAACTCCCCGGGATCGTTAAGGAGACCATCATCAGAGGCCTGATCGGCCTCGGCCCATTCACGCACCATATCCGAGTTCATCTCCAGGTGGAACTGGAAACCATAGATCATTTCCCCGAAGCGGAACGCCTGATTTTCATAACGATCCGAGGAGGCAAGCCTCACCGCCCCCGGAGGGAGATCGAAGGTGTCCCCATGCCAGTGAAGAACGGAAAGGGGATTATCGACTCCAGCGAAAAGGGGATCGGAAAGGCCCTCCCCGGCCAGCTCGACTTCCCCCCAGCCAATTTCCGGCCGATCTCCCCTGTAAACACGGCCCCCGAAGGCATTGGCGATTATCTGGGCGCCAAGACAAACCCCGAGGACGGGGATGCCCCGTTCCGAAGCCTCCCTGTGGAGCCGCTTTTCGCGTTCGATCGCATCAAGGCCATCGAGGACCGACATGGGACCCCCCATGGTCACGATGCCGGAAAACCCGGCCGCGCTCAGGGGAACCCCTTCGTCAAAGACCTCAATGGCCTTGAAAGGGATGCCTCTTCCTTCCAGCATTTCCGCGATCAGCCCCGGCCCCTCAAATGGGACGTGCTTGAGGACGATGACCATGACCTATGCGGAAAGAGACCCTACCAGTTTTCTGCCAAGCTCCCTGCAGGCGTTCAGATCGGCCTCGGTAGGGAACAGCTGGGCCCGAACACCCTCGGCGGGGACCTTGAATTTGAGGCCTTTTAACCTTTCCTCCATAAAACGGACTGCCTCGCCGCTCCAGCCATAGGATCCGAAGGCAACGGCGGATTTTCCGCGAATCTTGAGGGTAGCGAGGGAGGAAAGGAGATCCCATACAGGTTTGACGGCATCCCCGTTGATGGTAAGAGACCCCGTGGCGATAGCATCGGCCCTCTCCACCTCATCGACGATAGCGGGGATATCGGCGGCCTGAAGATCGAAAACTCCGACATCCGCCCCGGCTTCTCGCGCCCCCTTAGCCACCTCCTCGGCCATCTGCTTCGTATTCCCGTAGCTCGTGAGGTAAAAAACCATGGCGTAGGGTTTTTCCCCTTTGGCGGGGGCCAGGCTCCACTGCCGGTAATCCTCAATATATTTGTCAAGGTTCGTTCTAAGAATCGGACCGTGGCTCGGGGCGATCATCTTGACAGGAAGATCCTTGATCTTGTCCAGGGCCTTGAGGACATATTCCTTGAAAGGCCGGATGATATGATCAAAATAGTGGCGCCGGGCCAGGGTGAAATCATCCACTTCATCGTCGAACATCCTTTCGTCCGCGAAGTGGCTCCCGAGGAAATCACAGGGGAAAAGGATTCCCCTTTCCCTCACAAAGGTGAACATGGTATCGGGCCAGTGAAGGAAGGGGGTCTGGAAAAACTCGAGGGTCACCCCCCCCAGATCGATGGTGTCGCCATCCCCTACGGTGAGGACCTCGACGTCCCTGTTCAGGATGGCCTTTATAAAGGGAACGGCGTTTTTGGAAGACACCAGGGTGGCCGAAGGAACCTGCTCTAAAAGCGCTCCCAGAGATCCTGTGTGATCCGGTTCGGTGTGATTAAGAATAACATGGGTGATCTGGGATGGATCCACCAGGGAAAAGACTTTCTGAAAATACTGGTCCCTGAATTTCTCCTTGGCCGTCTCAATGAGGGCGCATCCCTTGTCCCCCTTGACCAGATAGGAGTTATAGGTGGTCCCGTGATCCGCCTTCATGATCACATCGAAGATCCGAAGGTCCGGATCAAGGACACCGGTCCAGTAGACGCCAGGTGCCATGCTGAGGGTATTCAAATCAATCCTCCTCGAAATAACTCTTGTCCACTCCGCATTCCGGACAAACCCAGTCATCCGGGATGTCTTCAAAAGCCGTTCCGGGAGCGATTCCGGAATCGGGATCGCCAACGGCGGGATCGTATACGTATCCACAGACGGTGCAGCGCATCTTTTTCATTGGGTTTCTCCTTTTCAAATTGAACGTTATAGGGTCGCAAAAAGTCCAATGCGGGACTTTTTGCTCCACGGAAAGGGAAAAGCGGGGTTTTCCCTTTCCTCACGAATCAAGGACTTCCAACAACGGTCCTCGATTCGGGCGCCCCACGCGGGGCGCGATACATAGGGTCGCGAAAAGTCCAATCCGGGACTTTCCGCGCAACGGTTAGGGAAAAACGG
>JAFGWO010000009.1 GCA_016937135.1 Pseudomonadota bacterium | reverse complement strand
GGGACCGAAGAACGCAGCGCCCTTGAAATCGCGAGGACCCTCGACGAAATGTCGGCTTCCCTGGGAGGCTTTTCGGGGAGAAACAGCTTCGGGGTGACGGGCAAATTCCTAAGCGCCGATCTCGAAAAGGGACTGGGTTTGATGAGGGAAGTCCTGACCAGCGCGCAGCTCCCGCCGGAGGAGATCGAACTGGCCCGGTCCAGGGTCATCAGCGCCATCAGGGCCCGTCGGGATGATATGTTTTCCTCGGCCATGGATCTTTTCCTGAGGGCCCTGTACTCGGAGCATCCCTTCCGCTTCCCGGTTATGGGAACGGAATCTTCCGTTTCGTCCCTGGGGCGCGAACTCCTCCTCTTCACCCTTCGGTCAGTCGTACAGCCCGAGGGGATGGTCATCTCGTTAGCCGGTGATGTTTCCGTGGAAGAGGCCTACAGCCTTGTCGAGGGTCATTTCGGCGATCTGCGCGGCAAACCCTTCGACCCCGGCCCTATTCCGGTGGAGATGGCCAAATCCCGGGTCGTTTCCCTTCGCGAGAAGATGGCGGACAAGGCCCAGACCCACGTCATCCTGGGTTTCCCCGGGCCCACTTTTTCCTCGGAGGACCTGGATGCCCTGGAGGTCCTGAACGCGGTCCTGACGGGACAGGGGGGGAGGCTTTTCAGGGAACTGCGCGACCGGAAGAGCCTCGCTTACAGCGTCTTTTCCTTCGTGGCCCCGGCCATGGACCCGGGTTTTATTGCCTTCGGGATGGGGACCAACCCCACCCGTGAGGAGGAGGCCATCAGGGGGTTCCTGGACCAGATCCGGGAAGTGCGCGAGGGACTCGTTTCCAAAGAGGAGCTGGAAAGAGCCCGGAAATATCTTCTCGGGAGAAAACAGATCAGCCTTCAGACACTGCAGGCCCGTGCCGACGAGGTTTTCTTTCCGGCATTGTACGGACAGGACCTGGACCGGGAACTCGAGTACGAAAAAAGGATCCTCTCCGTGACGGCGCAGGATCTGAAGGAGGCCGCCCTCCGGTACCTCGACACCGATAATTACGTCCTCGCCGTGGTGGAGGGGGGAGGAAGGGGAGAATCAAATTAAAACAGTTACAGTTCCGGTTAGGTTTGTGGTATGTTTTATTGACACTCTGATTGCACATGTGATATACACCCGGAGGTTTTTTTACCTTGAGCATATCTGGCGCGTTTGGCTCGAAAATAAAGGGGTTTTCACTATTCTTCAGGAGGTGAAAGGATGAACAGAAAGCTTACCATCGTTGCTATTGCCGTCGCGGTGGCCATGGCCTTTGCGGTTTCAATGGCAATCGCAGGCGATCCCCCCGACCAGATCACCATTAAAAAGAGCGGGGACAAGCAGCCCGCGGTGACTTTCAGCCACAAGGTCCACTCCGAACTGACCGAGTGCGTTACCTGCCATCACGAGGCCAAGACCAAAGAGGAAATCAAGGGCTGCTTCGAGTGCCACGGCACGGATGCTGCCGCTCCCGCCCCCAAAGATGCCTTCCACGATCAGTGCATCGGATGCCACAAGGAGCAGGCCAAAGGCCCCACGAAGTGCAAGGAATGCCATCCCAAGTGAGTTCTTCAAGACAGCATCACCCTGAAAACTGATACCGAGGAGGGGCGGCGAGAGCCGCCCCTTCATTTCCCCCAAATTTATGGAGTTATCCGGTTACCTTGAATGCCGAAGGCAACGACATGAGTGATTCTACCGGCCAGGGCGGGTCATCCCGTAAAAACAAAGGCTTATTCTCCGCAGTCCACGATTTTCTGGCTTCGGTGGGTCTGGCCATTTTTCTTCTCATCGTCCTTGCCGTCACCTCCATTTTCGGCACGCTGATCCTCCAGAATGCCAGGCCCGACCAGTATCTCGTGAAATACGGGCCGGGTCTCACCAGGGTCCTGAAGTTCCTGGCCCTGGACGACATGTACCGATCGTGGTGGTTTCTCAGCCTTCTCATCCTCCTCCTGATCAACATCACCCTCTGCAACTTCAAACGGTTCCCACGGACCTGGAAGATCATGACCCGCTCCCCGAGGGTCCTGGACGAGAAGCTCTTCGCCACATCGAAATTCAAGGGATCGATAAGGCGCAAGATCGATCCCGATGGGGCGGCAGCGGCGGCCAGGGAGGTACTGGTCAAACATTACGGGAAGCCGGCGGAAACCCGTGAGGGGAACTCCGTTACCCTGTTCGTGGAAAAGGGCAGGTTCGGAAGGATGGGCGCCTATGTTGTCCACATCAGCATCCTTCTCCTTGCGGTTGGCGCCCTTTACGGAGGCCTTGTTGGATTCAAGGGCTTCATAGCCCTGGCAGAGGGGCAGACCACCAACCGGGTTCCGTTAAGGGATAAGGCCGCGGCGATCAAGCTCGATTTTTCCGTCCGGTGCGATGATTTTCAGTTGGAGTATTATCCTGGAACCCGGCAGCCGAAGGACTATTTTTCCGATCTCGTCGTGATCAGGGACGGCCAGGAGGTTCTGAAAAAGAGGATCGAGGTCAACCATCCCCTCATTGTAGACGGTATTTATTTCTATCAGTCGAGCTACGGCGTGGATCGAAGTTCCACCGTAACCCTGGAAGTTCTGGATCCCGCCGAAAAAATAGCCGGACCCTCTGTCACGGTTCACCCCGGACAGGAATTCCGTGTCATGGGGGATCCTTCGGTCTATACCCTGAGTGAGATCATCCCCAATGCCCTTGAAGGACAGCCTGGAGTCAGAATGGCGCAGAGGCAGGGCGGTTCCCGGATGGAGTTTTTCCTCCTGAGCGCCTTCCCCGGCAGGGATAAAATGCGGGGTGGCCCCCTTTATTTCCGCATCGCGGATATTAATCTGGTCGAATACACTGGTTTGCAGGTGGCGTGGGACCCGGGGGTCCCCATAATCTGGCTGGCCTGCGGGGTCATGATCCTGGGTCTTTACATGGCCTTTTTCGTGGTCCATCAGCGCGTCTGGATCAGGGTGGGTTTAGACCCCGAGGAGACTGCAGTCCTCATGGCGGGGACGACCAACAGAAACCCGGCCTCCTTTGAAAAGGAGTTCGAGACGGCCCTTTCCCATCTCAAGGAAGGCCTCAAGAGGTAACCAAAACTTCCATGGACAGTGCGACCTTCCATTTCCTGGCTACCTTTTCCTATCTCCTGGCGACTTTTTTCTACGTGGCCTACCTGGCTTTCCGCACCAGGGGGGTGGGCATGATCGCCACCTCGGTCTCCGTTGTCGGGGTAATTGTCCACACCATTGGGAAGGGCCTTCGATGGGTTGAGTCCTACAACCTGGGCATCGGGCATGCGCCCCTCTCCAATATGTACGAATCCATGAGCTTTTTCGCCCTCTGCGTCATGG
>JAFGWO010000089.1 GCA_016937135.1 Pseudomonadota bacterium | reverse complement strand
TTTTCCAGCATCTTTTCCACAACAAAGCGATCCCCCACCTGGGTTCGGAAAAGCCGTATGCCCCTCTCCCTAAGGGCGCTCTCAAGGCCAACATTGCTCATGATGGTGCCGACGACGCTGTTTCCCGCCAGGGCGTTCTTTCCCTTCAGGGAGACAGCGCATAAAAAAAGGATGTCGTCGCCATCTATGATCCTCCCTTCCTCATCGGCCATGATGACCCGGTCCCCGTCTCCGTCCAAGGCGATTCCGGCATGGGCCGAAAAGGCGCGGACTTCCCGGCTCATGGCTTCCGGGTGGGTGGATCCGCACCCCGCGTTGATGTTCAGGCCGTCCGGGCGACATCCGATCGGTTGAACCTCGGCGCCGAGTTCCCGGAGGATGGCCGGGGCCGCTTCGTACCCTGCCCCGTTGGCGCAGTCCAGAACAAGGCGGAGGCCATCAAGACGAAATCCCTTACCCGCAGAGGCCAGGACAAAATCAGCGTACCTCCGGGCCGCGTCGGCCACGCGATAGGCCTTGCCGATCCCGGCGCCGGTGGGACCATCCTTTTCGTCCCCGTGGATAATGGTCTCCAGGTCGGTCTCATCCTCATCCGGCAGCTTGGCCCCGCCGGGGCCGAAGAACTTTATCCCGTTGTCCGGAAAGGGGTTGTGGGAAGCAGAGATGACGATCCCCGCATCCGCGCCCAGGGCTTTGGTCAAAAAAGCGATGGCGGGGGTGGGCATGGGCCCGACCAGCAGGACGTCGCACCCCATGGAACAGATCCCCGACATGAGTGCGGATTCGAGCATATAGCCGGAAAGCCGGGTGTCCTTCCCGATGACGATGCTGGATCGGCCTTTTTGCCTGGAGAAATGCTTGCCCGCGGCCTTGCCCATCCGGAGGGCGAAATCGGGCGTCATCGGATGCCGGTTCGCAAGGCCCCTTATCCCATCTGTTCCGAAATAATGTTTTTTTAGAATAGGTTCCATTGATTTCCTGATGTAATTTAATAAGCTTATGTTTTCAAAGCAGTGCCCTTGGGCTTTCTATGGGGTCGGGCCGGCTTCCTCTTTTCTGAATACGGGGATCTCGTATCTCACCTGTGACCGATCCACGAGGCGAACGGGACTCCCGGGGCTGATGAGGTCGATCTCCCCCTTCAGGGTTTGAGTTGCCCCCTGGACATTGACCGGGGAAGTCTCGATGTGGCCGACGCGCGAGAGGGAAGAATCGGGTCCCTGAATCCTGACCCGGGAGGGGATCGCCATTGGTTCCCCGAGGGTGAACCCATCCTGCGGGTCCCCCTCCAGCCGGAGGACCACGGGGGCTTCCCTCAGACTCACCTTCTCCAGCACAACGTTGATGGAAGAGGGGCTGACCCGGGTTACGGTCACATTCGGGGGGGCCTTGATGTCGGAGGGAAAGATCTCAAAGGTCGTCTCCCCTTCCGCGGCCCCGGACAGGTCCATGGGGAGGCTCAATCCTTCCCTTGAAAGTGTTGAAACGGCCTTTCCCGGCCCGGAGAAATGGACGTCGATCCGGTCGACATTGCAGCCGACAATTTCTATTCCCTTGGGAAAATTATGGAATTCCAAAGGGATACCAAGGCTTATCTCGGTTATTTCACCGCCTCTCCCTTTCGATATGACCGCCCAGAGAAGGACAGCCAGCACGATGGAGAGAATTTTAAGGGGCAGATTTTTCCCCAGTGCTGACAGCAACTTTCATCCTTTCCCACCATTTCCCGGGTCTGGTGGCACCCCCCAGGTTGAGCAGCTTTTCCAGGAGCCTCGTCAATTCATCTTTTTCCAGTCGGGAATAAAGCTTTCCCTCGCAGGCCAGGGAAACCCTGCCCGTTTCCTCGGAAACCACGATGACCACGGCATCCGTCTCCTCCGTAAGGCCAAGGGCCGCCCGGTGCCGGGTCCCAAGGACCTTCTCCAGGCTGGGGTTTAAAGTGAGAGGAAGGAAACACTGGGCCGCGGCCACCCTGCCCCCGCTGACGATCACCGCGCCGTCATGGATGGGGGAAAAGGGCATGAACACCGAGAGGAGAAGGTCATGGCTGAGCACTCCGTCAATGGCGGTTCCCTTCTCGATGAAATTTTTCAGCCCCGTCGACCGCTCGAGGACAATGAGGGCGCCGATGCGCTTTCCCGAAAGGGAAAAGGCCGACTTCACGAGCTCATCGATGATGTGCTTCTGTTCCCGGATGTTCATGCCGGTCAGGGGATTTGACCCCACGAGAGCCAGGGCCCGGCGGATCTCATCCTGGAAAAGAACGACGACGACAATGACAATGGAGCCCAGGAAATTATCGAGGATCCATTTCAGGGTGCTCAGGTTGGCTTCCTGAGCCACGATGTACCCTCCCCCGAGGACGAGGAGACCGAAAAGCATCTGGATGGCCCTCGTTCCCTTTATGAGGAGAAGGATCCAGTAGAGGACCATGGACACCGCGGCGATGTCGATGAGGTCGGAAATGCCCATCCCCGACAG
This sequence comes from Pseudomonadota bacterium, assembly GCA_016937135.1. Classification (GTDB taxonomy): domain Bacteria; phylum BMS3Abin14; class BMS3Abin14; order BMS3Abin14; family BMS3Abin14; genus JAFGWO01. Next base: position 6,481 of record JAFGWO010000089.1, on the reverse strand, counting down.
GCTTTCCAGGATCGAATCTAGCACCGGGCCGTCCCCCTGATCTCCCGGATGACGGACATGGCCTGCACCGTCTCGGCCACATCGTGGACTCTCACTATATCAGCCCCTTTCAGGACCGCCGCCGAAGCCGCGGCGAGGCTCCCGTAAAGCCTTTCCCCGACATCCGCTCCGGAGATCTTTCCGATGAACGATTTTCTGGAGACCCCGACCATTACGGCCCTCCCCAGAGAACGCAGTTCCCCCAGACGGGCGATTATTTCGATGTTCTGCCGGACGGTCTTCCCGAACCCGATGCCCGGGTCGACGCAGATCCTTTCCGGGGGGATCCCCTCCCCGACAGCCCGGTCCATGGAATCCTCCAGAAAGGAACAGACCTCCCCCATCAGATCCTGGTAGTCGGTCCTTTCCTGCATGGTCTCAGGTTGTCCCCTAGTATGCATCAAAACAGCGCTTGCCCCCGTTTCAGCGCAGACGCCCCGGATCGAGGGATCGAAATGCATCCCGCTGATATCGTTGACGATATTGGCCCCTTCGCTGACGGCTTTCCTCGCGACCAAAGCCCTGGTCGTATCTATGGAGATGTATTTGACGCCCCCCGCCCTCAGGCCCCGGATCACGGGAAGAACCCTCCGGACCTCCTCGTCTTCCTGGACGGGGCGGGACCCGGGCCTTGTGGATTCTCCTCCGACATCAATGATGTCCGCGCCTTCCTCCGTCATGCGGAGGCCCCTGGCGACGGCGGCATCCGGGTCCTCAAAATGCCCCCCGTCGTAAAAGGAATCGGGGGTGACATTCAGAACCCCCATGACCAGCACCCTGCCGCCTTCGAGGAGATCCCTGCCGTCAACGAGAAAGGATGGCGGTGATCCCAGACCGGACAAAAGATCCGCCAGGCCCCCCCCGAGATCCCTTAACGAGCCGAATCCCTGCTGCCGGATCTTCTCCGAAAGCTTTCGAATTTGTCCAACCGTCCCGACAATCAGAGCTGGGGTCTTCTTGATCTCCAGGCTGGCGGCCTTCCTGCACAGGGCCACATCCCCCCCGATGGAAAGCATGTCCTGTTTCAGGATCAGGGCAGCCTTGAGGTCTACATCGTCCAGCCTGACCAGAAGGAGGCGCCCCTTTTCCTCCATGATCCCGATCCCGCCGGGATCCACTCCCATGCGGGACATCTCGGCCCTGATGCCATCCGGGCCTGGTTCAAGGAGCCTCGGACGCCGCATCCGGTTCCTCTTTCCCCTCCTCTTTCGGCGGAGCTTTTTCTTCATGCCCCCCTGAGGGAGGCGCCTTGTCAACGGGCTTTTTCTCCGGAAGCTCCTCGCCTTTTATGATGGAATTGATCTCCTCGCCGTCTAAAACCTCGCGCTCGAGAAGGGCGGCGGCCAGGCGGTTGAGGGTTTCCAGGTTGTCTGAAAGGATTTTCCTCGTCCTCTCCTGGGCCTGAACGACCAGTTTTTTGACCTCCTCGTCAATCCGGACGGCCGTGCTTTCACTGTAATCCCGATGCTGGGCGATTTCCCTCCCGAGGAAGATCTGCTCCTCCTTTTTCCCGAAGGTCAGGGGGCCCATTTCCTCACTCATGCCGTAATCGCACACCATTTTCCTGGCCAGATCCGTAGCCCGGTTGATGTCGTCGCTGGCCCCGGTGGTCATCTCGTTGAAAATGAGCTCCTCGGCGGCGCGCCCTCCCAGCAGGATGGAAAGGCGGTCGTTGAGGTATTCCTTGGAATAGCTGTGCCTTTCGTCGATGGGCAGCTGCTGGGTCAGACCCAGGGCCCTGCCCCTTGGTATGATGGTCACCTTGTGTATCGGGTCGGCCTTGGGGATCATCTTCGCGACAAGGGTGTGTCCCGCTTCATGATAGGCCGTGCTTCGCTTTTCCTCGTCGCTGATGATCATGCTTCGGCGTTCCGTGCCCATGAGGACCTTGTCCTTGGCTTCCTCGAGGTCCAGCATGGTGACCACGGTCTGGTCCCTCCTCGCCGCCAGAAGGGCCGCCTCGTTGACGAGGTTGGCAAGATCCGCCCCCGAAAACCCGGGTGTTCCCCGGGCCACGATCGAAAGGTCCACATCGTCGGAGACCGGGATGTCCTTGGCGTGGACCCTGAGGATCCCCTCTCTCCCCTTGATATCGGGAAGGGGGACCACAACCTGCCGGTCGAAACGCCCCGGCCTCGTCAGGGCCGGATCCAGGACATCTGGCCGGTTGGTGGCCGCGATGAGGATCACCCCCTCATTGGACTCGAAGCCGTCCATCTCCACCAGAAGGGCATTGAGGGTCTGCTCCCTCTCGTCGTGCCCGCCGCCGAGGCCGGCTCCCCGGTGCCTTCCCACCGCGTCGATCTCATCGATGAAGATGATGCAGGGGGCGTGCTTCTTTCCCTGTTCGAAAAGGTCCCGGACCCTGGAGGCCCCGACCCCCACGAACATCTCGACGAAGTCGGACCCGCTGATGGAAAAGAAGGGGACATTCGCCTCCCCGGCGATGGCCTTGGCAAGGAGGGTTTTCCCGGTTCCGGGAGGGCCCATCAGGAGGACGCCCTTGGGGATTTTTCCGCCCAGCTTCTGGAAGCGCTGGGGGTCCTTCAGGAAATCGATGATTTCCCCGAGCTCCTCTTCCGCCTCCTCCACCCCCGCAACATCCTTGAAGGTGACCTTCACCGAGGAGTTGGAAAGGAGCCGCGCCTTGGATTTTCCAAAGGAGAGTGCCTTGCTCCCTCCGGCCTGCATCTGTCTCATGAAAAAGATCCAGACCGCGATCAAAAGGAGCATCGGAAACCACGAAACGAAAATGGTCACATACCATGGGTTATCCTGGGCCGGTTGAGCGATGATCCTGACATTTTTATCCCGAAGGTAGGGAACCAGATCCGGATCCTCCGGGCTGTAGGTGGCGAACTGGCCTCCCTCCGAAAACTTTCCGGTGATATTGCGGCCGCGAAGCATGACCTCGCCGACCTGCCCGGCCTCTACCCGACTGAGAAATTCGCTGTAGACGAGATCGGTTACGGGTTCGGGCCGAACGGAAAAAAGGTTGTAAAGCAGGATGACGACAAGCCCGATGACAACCCACAAAGACAGGTGTTTGTAAAGATTATTCAATACCTTATTCCTCCGATTTTTATAGTTAAATTAGGTATTTAACACAAAATGTCAGATTCAACAACCTGATTTTCCCGGACGTTCGATCCGGATCCTGACGGCATTTTCCCCGGGGCGTCCCCTCAGGGCGGCCTTTTGGGATATCTCGACCCCGGCAACCCAGAGAATTTCCCCCTCCCCGTCCAGGACCAGGGGAATCCGGTCGCGTTCCGGGCGCGGGATTTTCCGGTCGATGAGAAAGTCCTTCAGTTTTTTGCCCCCTCCCAGGCCCAGGGGGGCGAAACGGTCTCCCGGCCGCCTTCTCCGCACCATCAGGGGCATCCTGAGCCCCTCTTCCCGGATCATGGCGGTATCTCCCGGACAGGGGAAAACGTCGCTGGCGACAACCTTTTGGGCGACGAGGGCCATGGAAGGGCACTCGAAGCGAAGGGTCCCAGGGACCGGGAGAACAACGGACTCTGACGGGATCCCATTCCCGGGTTCAGGGCCGCGGTTCCGGATATAAACCCTTTTCGGTCCCAGGTCCAGGACATGTCCTCCGGGAAGATCCATGGGACCATGGGCTGAGCCCAGGATCCTGCGAAAGGCCTCTTCAAGGACGGCCCCGGAAGGCCACTTCCCGGCTTCCTGCCTCAGAAATCCTGCCAGAACCGCCCTCCCGAAAGCCGGCGGAAGGAGTCGAAGGTCTTCGGGGTTAAGGCCCTCCTGAAGACGTATCCCCCACCCCGATCCCGCGGAAAGAACCCCTTCCATGCCAGAGCCCATTTTCCGGGCGGCATCCCCCATCCGCAGAACCATTTTCTCCACCTCGGGATGAAAGGATTCTCTCAGGGAGGGGAGGATCCTTTCCCGGATCCTGTTTCTCGCAAACCGTACGTCGAGGTTCGTCGGATCCTCCAGAGGCGCCACGCCCTGCTCGAGGCAGAAAGACAGGGTCTGGCGCCTGGACACACCAAGAAGGGGCCGCAGAAAAGGGGGCCGTTTTTCCGGGATGCCGGAAAAGGACAAGGGGTCCATCCGGCGAAGGACCCGGAAAAGGATCGTCTCGACCTGATCGTCCCGGGTGTGCCCGGTCAGGATCCAATCTGCCTTGCGGGAAGCGGCGCAGGATCGGAGGAAATCATAGCGGAGTTCCCTGAGAGCGGCCTCCAGGGACCCTTTTTCCCGGGTAATCCGATGAACTTGTTCCCCGTCAAGGCTTCCCTTAAGAAGTTCGATCCCAAGGGAACGGCAAAGGGCCTCGACCTGCCCGGATTCCTGCCCGGATCCCTCCCTGACCCCGTGGTCCAGATGGGCCGCGATGATCCCCCGGGAAAAATATTTTTCCGAAGCGAGGGCCAGAAGGAGGGCGGAGGAGTCCCGTCCGCCGGAGAGCCCCACGAGGACCCTGTGGGAAGGGAGGGCTCCCAGAGCCCGGAGGCGTTCGCAGACACGGGCGGAAAAGGCGGTCACGGAAGCGTTCCGTCGACCGATCGGGGAGTCGGATCTTCCCGATCCGGGATTCCCCTTTCGCTTCCCTTTTTCATCATCACACTCTTTTCCTCCCGATCCATGAGGCCTGCCTTCTCCCCGCCGGCATGCAGTCTATCATGAAGGGACAAGGGAGTAAAAACAGATGGGACCATCGGGACGGATTAAAGGCGGATCTACCACAGTGTGACCCTTTGCTGTCACATTATCCTGCCTGTCCTGAACGCCCCGAGCCGCTCGCCGGGAGCGGGTCGAAGGATGAAGGGGGATGCAAACAGCCGCGCCGGGGCGGTTTTTATCTAACTCTTTTCTCCCCGGCCTCTCCGCTTTTTTTCGTACCGCTTCATCAGCAGGGCGTTGGATACGACGGAAAGGGACGAAAAGGCCATGGCGGCCCCGGCGATCATGGGGTTTAACAGGAACCCCGTAAAGGGGTAAAGGACACCCGCGGCCACGGGGATTCCGATGGAATTGTAGAGAAACGCCCAGAAGAGGTTCTGCCGGATCTTTCTCATGGTGAAGTCGGAGAGCTTCATCGCCTCGGCCACGTCCCTGACGTCATCGCGGATGAGCACGATGTCCCCCGCTTCTATGGCCACGTCCGTCCCGGTCCCGATGGCGATCCCCAGGTCCGCCTGCGTCAGGGCGGGGGCATCGTTGATCCCGTCCCCGACCATGACGACCTTCGACCCGGCGGCCTGGAGCTTTTGAATCTCCCCGGATTTTTCCTCAGGAAGGACCTCGGCGATGACCTTCCGGATGCCGATCCTCTCCCCGACGGCCTTTGCGGTCCTGCCATTGTCCCCGGTTATCATGAGAACCGCTTTCCCCATGGATTCCAGCTCCCGGACCGCCTCTTCGGCGTGTCCCTTGGGCTGGTCCATCACCGCGATGAGCCCCATCGGGACATCCTCCCGGGCGGCGATCATCACCGTTTTCCCCTCTTCCTCCAGGGCCGCCAGGGCCTTTTCAAGATCCGCCGGCAAGGCGCCCGAAAGGGACCTGTTTCCCAGGACGATCCTGCGGCCCTCCACTACACCGTAAATCCCTTTCCCCGCGACCGACTGGAACGATTCAGGCTCCGGGATATCGAGGCCCCTTTCCCGCGCGGCCGCGACCACGGGATCGGCGAGGGGGTGCTCTGAATTCTTTTCAAGGGAGGCGGCCGCCCGCAGCAGGGAATCCCCGTCGACTCCGGAGGCGGGGACGACGTCCGTCAGAACGGGCTCCCCCTTCGTAAGGGTCCCCGTCTTGTCGAAGACCACGACGTCGGCCTGGTGGGCAAGCTGGAGGGCCCTTGCGCTCCTGATAAGGATTCCCCTGCGGGCCCCGAGCCCGGTCCCCATCATGACGGCCGTCGGCGTCGCGAGGCCCAGGGCGCAGGGGCAGGCAATGATGAGGACGGTGATAAATACGCCCAGGGAAAAGGAGAAACCCTTCCCGGCAAGGGTCCAGGCCAGGAACGCCGCAAAGGCCAGGATGACCACCACCGGGACGAAGACGGCGGAAATCCTGTCGGCCAGATCCTGGACCGGGGCCCTTGACCCCTGAGCTTCCTCGACCAGGCGGATGATCCGGGCAAGGGCGGTGTCCTTTCCGACTTTTTCCGCCCGAAAACGAAAAGACCCGCTTTTATTGATCGTCCCCCCTGTGACCTGATCCCCCTCCGTTTTCTCGACGGGGATGCTCTCCCCTGTGAGCATGGATTCGTCCACCGAGGAATGCCCCTCCAGCACGATCCCGTCCACAGGGATGCTCTGGCCAGGCCGGACGTGGACAACATCCCCCACGAGGACATCCTCCAGAGGAACCGTCATTTCCAGGCCGTCCCTGATGACATCGGCGGTCCGGGCCTGCAGACCCATGAGGGCGCGGATGGATTCCGAGGTCTTGCCCCTGGCGATGGACT
>JAFGWO010000088.1 GCA_016937135.1 Pseudomonadota bacterium | reverse complement strand
GGACCCACACAGAGGGCGGGCGGCATCCCGGAAGGCGCAAGCCCCATCGGGCCGGAGTGGCGCAGGAAGGAGTATACACCGTTTACCGACGAAAAAACGAGATGATCGAAACCTTCTATGGTCTCGAGGGCCTCGCGGAGTCCCTCCGGCTCGACAATTTCCTCGATTTTTATGGCAGGCAGAAGATGGACTTTCGCCCCCAGCTTCTCGAGTTGGGAAACCGGCCCGGATGCCTGCTCCCTCGCCCTCGTCACGAGGACATTGATGCCCTCAAGGGGGCCGCCGGCTCTGTTCATCCCGGTCTTCTCATTCCAGTTCCCGGCAGTAAAGGGCCTCGAGGATCTGTCTGCCTCCGGCATCCAGAATCCTGTCTGCAAGATCCCTCCCCAGGGCATCCACCTGATCGGCCCCGCTTTCTTCCTCAAGCCGGATCACCTTTGTCCCGTCGACATCGGCAACGAGTCCCTCCAGGACCACCTTTCCCGCCTCGGTTATCCTGGCATGGGCCGCCACGGGAACCTGGCACCCACCCTCCAGCCGGTGGAGGAAAGATCTTTCGGAAGCGACGCACAGCCTGGAGGGTTCGTGATCAAGGAAAGAGACCATCTCCTTCACCTTCTCGTCATCCGCCCGCGTCTCTATCCCCAGGGCCCCCTGACCAATGGCGGGGAGCATGGTCCTGATATCGAGAACCTCTGTCACCTCCCCCTCGAGTTCAAGGCGTTTGACGCCGGCCATCGCAAGGATGATGGCATCGTATTCTCCCTCCCTGAGCTTTCGCATCCTCGTGTTAAGATTCCCCCTCAGGGGAAGGACCTTGAAATCGGGACGGGCCGCAAGGATCTGGGCCTGACGCCGAAGGCTGCTCGTCCCGATCCTCGACCCGGCAGGAAGCTCAAAAAGGGAGACCGGGGTGTTTCCGATGACCGCGTCCCTCGGGTCCTCCCTTTCGGTCACCGCCACGATGCCCAGTTCTTCCATTAACCGGGTGGGGACATCCTTCATGCTGTGAACAGCGAGGTCCACATTTCCTTCCATGAGAGCGATTTCAATTTCCTTGACGAACAGGCCTTTACCCCCAACTTTTGCCAGGGGAACATCCAGAATTTTATCTCCCATCGTCTTGATGGAGACGATACTGGCGTCAAGATCAGGGTAACGATCTTCAAGCCGCCTTTTGACCCAGGTCGCCTGCCAGATGGCCAGGCGGCTGCCGCGGGTGCCGATCCTCAAGGTTGCCAAGGTAATCCTCCTGCGGGGAGTTTCAGATTTTTTTCTGTGTCGCGAACAGTTTTCCAGAAGATTTTATTCGGTGCGAATCTGGTCCTTCGAGCCAAAGAGTCTTCTATTCATCCAGATCGAAGAGCTTTCTGACCATTTCATTCAGATCCCCATCCTCACCCCGGTGGGCCGCCCTTTTCAGCCGGGAAACGGGGGGATGCAGGATCTTGTTGAGGATGGTTTCCGTCAGGGCCTCGATCCTTTTGGCATCCGCGTCGGACAGATTCCCGATCTTTTTCATTGTCTTTTCCACTTCGGCCCGGCGCACCTCCTCGGCCCAGCTCCTCAATTTTACGATGGTGGGAAAGGCTTCCCTTGACCGCCTCCAGTCAAGGAACTGGCGCACCTCCCCGGCGATGATCTCCTCCGCTTTCGCCGCCTCCTGGGTCCTCGCCTTGATGTTGGCCTGGACCACGCCTTCGAGATCATCGATATCATAAACATAGACATTCCCAATATCGTTGGCCGTTGGGTCTATGTCCCGTGGAACGGCGATGTCGATGAGAAACATCGGTCTGTTTTTTCTCTTTTTCAGAACCCTGTGGACCATCTCCCTGTCGATGACGAACCCCGGCGCGCCCGTGGAACTGATGACAATATCGGCCCCTGCCAGACGGTCTTCCAGCTCATCCAGGGAGGCCGCTTCCCCCGTGAAAGCCGATGCCAGGGCAATGGCCCTTTCCAGGGTGCGGTTGACCACAACGACCCGCCCCACCCCGCTGCCCACCAGGTGGCGCGCCGCCAGCTCGGCCATCTCCCCCGCGCCGATGAGCATAACGGTCTTTCCTTCCAGTTCACCGAAGATCTTTTTCGCCAGTTCCACCGCCGCGAAAGAGATGGAGACCGCGCAGGCCGCGATCCTTGTTTCCGTCCGGACCCTTTTCGCAACGGAAAAAGCCTTGTGGAAAAGGCGATTGAGGATCTCCCCGGTCGCTCTCTCCCGGGCGGCGAGGTTATAGGCCTCCTTGATCTGCCCAAGGATCTGGGGCTCGCCCACCATCATGGAATCAAGGCTGGACGCCACCCGAAAGACATGGGCAACGGATGCCTCTCCGCTCCTGAAATAGAGATGGGGTTCAAGCTCCGTCAGGGGAACATTGTGGAAATGGGCCAGAAAACCCGCGATTTCCCTTCGGGCGGCCTCCAGTTCCTTTCGGCTGACCGCCGCGAAGACCTCCACCCGGTTGCAGGTAGACAGGATGGTCCCTTCGTGGACGTTCGGGCATTCCACCAGGGCCCGGATCCCCTCTCCGATATTCCTTTCGGAGAAGGAGACTTTCTCCCTGATATCCACGGGGGCCGTTTTGTGGCTAAGTCCGACGAGGAGGATCTCCATGAAACCCTTCAGTTATAGGAGTGCAGGCCTTTGAGTATGAGATTGACCCCAAAAAAGGTGAACAGAACCGCCGCAAAACCGACAATGGAAAACACGGCCGCCTTCCGGCCCCGCCATCCAACTGTCAGCCGTCCATGGAGGACCGCGGCGTAGATAAGCCAGGTGATCAGGGACCAGGTCTCCTTGGGGTCCCATTGCCAGTAGGCTCCCCAGGCGTACTGAGCCCAGATGGAACCCGTTATTATGCCCAGGGTCAGCAGGGGGAACCCTATGGTCAGAGCTCTGTAATTGATGGAGTCAAGGACCTCCAGGCTGGGAAGACGATGGTAAAGGACCCCGGGTTTCTTGCTCTTTAGCTGTTTCTCCTGGAGCAGATACATCACTCCGGCCCCGAAAGCCAGAACGAACATCGCGTCCCCGAGGAAGCTCAAGGGGACATGGATAAAAAGCCAGTAGCTTTTCAGGGCGGGGGGGATCTCTCCGGTCCCCTTGTTCGGCAGAAGCGCCGCGGCCGCTGAAAGGATGAAAGCCATGGGTATGACAAACGCGCCCAGAACGGGGATTTTGTATTTAAGGGTCAACAGGAGATAGCAAAGGACGATGCACCAGGAGAAAAAAATGAGAGACTCATACAGGCTCGTACCCAGAGGCATCCCCCCGCCCAGGGTCCGGACGAGGAAAAAACCTCCCTGGGCCGCGAGGGCCAGGAACAGGGAAAAACGCGCCACCCGGGGCACTACGGGATTCCTGTAAACCAGGAAAAGAAGGTAGTGCAGGGTGGCGACAAAAAGAAGAAAAAGGGAGGCCGAGAAGAATATGAATTCCATCAATCGGCCCTCTTATTTTCAGGCAACGGCCAGTTCTTTGCCCCCGCTCTTTTTGATCTCGATGGCCTTGGCCGGACATCGCTCGACGCAAAGGGTACAGCCGGTGCAGCGGCTTTCATCAACAACATGCCTCTCCTTGGCCTGGCCTGTGATGGCGTCGTAGGGGCAGACCTTGGCGCAGATGGTGCACCCGGTGCATTCCTCGGTGATAAAAACAGGCGACCTTGGGAGGAGACCATCGGAAATGGTGTTCTGGGGACAGTTGGCCGCGCAGATCCCGCATTCGACACAAAGATCGGGGTTGATGGACGCCAGATTGTCTTCGACGGTGATGGCATTGACGGGACAGACCTTCTCGCAGATGCTGCAGCCGGTGCACCCGACCTGACAGACCTTTTTCACCCGGCCGCCGGGATCCTTGGAGCTGCATCGCACGTGGACCTGATGGCTCACGGGCTGAAGGCTAAGGATATTCCTGGGGCACGCCACCACGCACTTGTTGCAGGCCGTGCATTTGTCGGGGTCGATGACCGGCAGCCCCTGGTCGTTCATGGTGATGGCGTCAAAGGGGCAGACGGACTTGCAGGTGCCGAACCCGAGACAGGAATACAGACACGATTTGCCGGCCCCAGCGACAAGGACCGCGCCGCGGCAATCCTTAATACCCTGGTATTCGGCCTGATAAACTGCCTTGTCGCGGCCGCCGGCGCATCTGCGAACGGCGACCATCTTCACCCTCTCCCCTACTTCCTTGCCGAGGATCTCGGCCACCTTGTTGATAATCTCGTCATTGGCCGGGGCGCAGGCGGTTGGTTCGGCCTCTCCCGCCAGGAGGGCAGCGGCAAAACCGGAACACCCGGGATATCCACAGGCTCCGCAATTGGCCCCCGGGAGGGTGCTTTCAATGAGTTCCTGCCTGGGGTCCACTTCCACATAGAATTTTTTGGAAGCCAGGCTGAGTCCGTAGGCGGCGATGATACCGAGACTGGTTAGGCTTGCGACGGCTGTGATCATAGCTTATTTCACCATTCCTGAGAATCCCATGAAAGCGAGGGAAAGGAGACCGGCTGTGACATAAGCCGCAGCCGTCCCGGCGAAAGGTTTCGGCACATCGGCCATCTCCAGGCGCTCCCGGACTCCGGCCATGAGGAGCAGGGCAATGGTGAACCCCAACCCGGCGCTCATGGCAAAAACGATGGCCTCAAGAAAATTGTAATCTTTCTGGATGGTGAGAATCGCCATGCCCAGCACGGCACAGTTGGTCGTGATAAGGGGAAGGAAAATACCCAGGGCCTGATAAAGGGCCGGGCTGGCCTTGCGGATGAAGATTTCCACCAACTGGACCAGGGAAGCGATCACCAGGATGAACATGATGGTCTGAAGATACCCGAGATCAAAGGGGATAAGGATGTATCTCTGGATGTTCCATGTGACCGCCGAGGCCACCGTCATGACGAAGATAACCGCCATGCCCATTCCGATAGCCGTCTCGATCTTCTTGGATACCCCCATGAAAGGGCAGATCCCCAGAAACCGGGCCAGCACAAAGTTGTTGATGAACACGGTGCTGATGATGATCAGTAAAAGGGTCTTCATGGGCCTTCCTCTCTCGCGTCTCTTTCCGTATCCGTCCGATCCCGCCCGATTTCCTGCGGGCCTGTTTTGAAAAGCGCTTCCACCCAGGGAAGGCGCTTTGTGAGCCGCCTTGACAAACGCTTTGTCATTCCATATTTTCCCGAAACTGGCAACGGTCAGAAAACATGAAGTGTGTAATTACGCCATGTTTTGCGCGGCCGATCCCAAAAAACCCTCCGAATCCGATCCCGCTGTTATGAGGTGCTGCGATGTTTCAGAGTCTTGCGGAAAAACTGGAAAGCGTCTTTAAAAAACTCAAGACCCGCGGGAAGCTCTCCGAGGCTGATATCGACGCGTCCCTCCGGGAAATCAAACTAGCGTTATTGGAAGCCGATGTCAACTTCAAGGTAGTCAAAAATTTCATCTCGGACATCCGCGAGCGGGCCCTGGGAGCGGAGGTTATGGAAAGCCTGACCCCGGCCCAGCAGGTGGTCAAAATCGTCCACGCGGGGCTGACCGACCTTCTTGGAAAAAGCCGGTCTTCCCTTGCGAGGGCATCCATTCCACCCACAAGAATCCTTCTGGTGGGTCTCCAGGGTTCAGGAAAGACCACCACCTGCGCCAAGCTTGCCAAAGAGCTCAAGGAAAAGGGGTCGCGGGTCTGCCTGGTTCCCGCTGATCTGAGCCGGCCGGCCGCCGTTGATCAGCTGGTCACCCTGGGGAAGAAGATCGATGTCCCCGTGTTCGCCTTTCCGGAATCCTCCTCCTCCCTCGAAGCGTATGCAAAGGCGTCCCTCGAGGCGGGCCGGGCGGGGTGCGACACCGTCCTCATCGACACCGCCGGCCGTCTCCACGTGGACGAGGATCTCATGAAGGAGGTAGCGGCCCTTGCCAGAGCGGCGGCCCCCCAGGAAACCATCCTGGTGGTGGACGCGATGACGGGGCAGGACGCGGTCAACGTGGCCAGGGCCTTTCACGAACGGTTGACCCTGACGGGGATCATCCTGACAAAACTCGACGGGGACGCCAGGGGGGGGGCCGCCCTGTCCATGCGGAGCGTGACCGGAGTCCCTGTCAAATACGCCGGCGTCGGAGAAGGACTGGATGGATTGGAACCTTTCCACCCCGAGAGGATCGCCTCCAGGATCCTGGGGATGGGGGACGTCCTGACCCTCATCGACAAGGCCGAGAAGGCTTTTGAGGATAAAGAGGCGGAAAAACTCCTCCGGAAACAGCGCAAGGGGGAATTCGACCTGGAGGATTTTCGCGAACAGCTCGGAAAAATCAGGGAGATGGGCTCACTCTCCGATATCCTTTCCATGCTTCCCCTTCCGGGGAAAATGAAGGCCTCCATACCGGCTGACGTCGACGAGGGGGAACTGACCCGGATCAAGGCGATCATTGACAGCATGACCCCCGCGGAACGCAGGAACCCGAAGATCCTGAACGGCAGCAGGCGAAAACGCATTTCAGCCGGATCGGGAACCACTCCCGCCGACGTAAACCGGCTGATAAAACAGTTCGAGCAGACAAAAAAGATGATGAAGCGGTTCGGCAAGGGAAGAGGACTTCCGGGGCTGCCCTTTTAAGGCGGCAAGACCGTTCGGATTTAAAAAGAATGGGATCCGACGTCAAAGATCCTGGATAAATGGGGGACAACGGAAACAAAAAGCCGGGCCGGGGGAGATGACTTCTTCCTCCTTCCTTTTTCCTTCTCCCTTCTTCATCCGGGCGCCCCGCGCGGGGCGCGGCGATGAAACCATTTGACGAACAGGAGAATAAACGATAATAGGAAGTGCTTAACTGCCGGGATGGCATCTGATAATATTTTGTAATATTATTTACCTTATTACTCTGGACTTGGTTCTATCGGGAGGACACACTTTGGCGGTTCGCATCAGACTTAAGAGAATGGGAAAGAAGAAGCAGCCCTATTACAGGGTTGTTGTGGCAGACGTCCGCTCCCCGCGCGACGGCCGGTTCATTGAAAACATCGGCACCTACGACCCCGGTGAGGACCCTGCAGCTGTCACCATCGAGGAAGAGAAGGCCCTCTACTGGCTCAGCCAGGGCGCGGCCCCTTCCGACACGGTGCGAAGTCTTTTTTCCAAGGCCGGGATCCTGAAGAAATTCGACGAAAAACGGGGAAGCACGAGCAACTCCTGACCTTCCGCGGCCGCCACGGCGGCCGCCGTCCCCCTCTCCCATGGATGATCTCTATATTGTTGCCCGGATCCTCCGTCCGCACGGACGCCGGGGAGAGGTGGTTGTCCGCCCCATGACCGATCATCTCCCGACCCTCACCGAGGCCAGAAGGGTTTTTCTGGGTCAGGAAAACGGAACCCCTGTTGAAGTGTCGGGGGTCCGGATGCACAAGGGGCTCCCTCTGTTTTCCCTCCGGGGGATCGACACCATGGAAAAAGCCCAAAGCCTGAGGGGGACGGCCATCTGTCTTCCGGGAGAGGAACTGCAGCCCCTGGAGGAGGGCGAATTCTTCCTCCACGACCTCGAGGGCTTGACCATCCTGGGCCACAGGGGAAAGACCATAGGGAAAGTTGAGCATATTGTCGAGACGGGAGGGCCCCCGCTGCTCTGCGGAAAGGACCAGCAAGGGAAGGACTTCCTGATTCCCTTTGCATCCGGAACCGTCAGCGAGGTGGATCTCCGGGAAGGGGTCATCCGCCTTCACCCCCTTCCCGGACTGGTTGATGAGGACACAGAGTGATCTTCCATGTCCTGACAATTTTCCCTGAAATCATCACCGGGGGGACCTCCTCCAGCATCCTGGGAAGGGCGGTGGAAAGGGAAATCATCCGCGTTCACCCGGTGGATATCAGGGATTTTGCCGAAGACCGGCATCAGGTGGTGGATGACTACCCTTATGGAGGGGGGCCGGGGATGGTCATGAAACCCGAGCCTGTGGTCCGGGCGGCCCAGTCCCTTGACCTTCCGGAAGGCACACCCTTGCTTCTCCTCTCACCCCAGGGCCGACCCTTTAACCACCAGATGGCCCGGCAAATGGCCCTGAACCCTGAAATGGCCCTGATCTGCGGCCGTTATGAAGGGGTGGACGAAAGGGTCCGGCAGATCCTTCCCCTGGTGGAGGTGAGCATCGGGGACTTCGTCCTTACGGGAGGGGAGTTCGCGGCCCTGTCCATCATCGACGCGGTCTCCCGGTTCATCCCCGGGGTTCTCGGGGATGAGGATTCCCCCCTTAAAGAGTCCTTCTCGGACGGAATCCTTGAGTACCCTCAATACACGCGCCCCCGCGAATTCATGGGGCTGGAGGTCCCGGAAATCCTCTTGTCAGGGGATCACGCCCGCATCTCGGCGTGGCGGCGGAGGGAAGCCCTTCTCAATACCCTCGGAAAACGGCCCGACCTTCTGGAATCCGCGGACCTGACACAGGAAGAGAAAGATTTTCTGAAATCGTGGCAAACCGATCAAAAAAACCCGCTTTTTAGATAAGACAAAGAAAATCGACCCATTTTTTCCTTGCCTGACAAATTTTTTCCCCTATAATTCCCATTTTTCAGAGACCTTGGAATTTACATGCACCCTTTTGCCTGTCCACAGGCCTGTCAACGGAGATGCCATGCAAACCATCGAAATGTTCGAAAAGGAACACATGAGGAGGGATATCCCCGACACTCCCATAGGATCGACCGTGCGCGTCCACTACCGGATCATCGAAGGGGAGAAGGAACGCATCCAGATCTTTGAAGGAGTCGTCATCGCCCGGAAGCGGGCGGCCCTTCGATCCAACATAACCGTCCGGAAAGTCACGGCGGGAATCGGGGTTGAGAGGGTCTTCCCCCTCCACTCGCCCAAGCTCGACAAAATCGAGGTCATCCGCAGGGGCCGGATCAGAAGAAGCAAGCTCTACTATCTCCGCCAGCTCAAGGGCAAGAAAGCCAGGATCAAGGAAAAGGAAAAGTACTGAAGCTTCCGAAGGGGGGAAGGGGGCAACCAGGAACGGGGAAGGAAAATCAACGGAAATTCATTCTTCATCTTTCCCCTTCTTCCTTCCGGTTCTCCCCCCTTCCCTGTTCCCTATTGATTTTCCATCCTGTATTCTTCCTCCATGGCGACCACCCCTCAATCTCCTGAGGAGGAATGCCGGAATCAGGGCTACACCCTCATCGCCGGCGTGGACGAGGCGGGGCGAGGACCCCTCGCGGGTCCCGTTTGCGCAGCGGCGGTCATCCTCCCCCCGGATTGCGTTCTGCCCTCCAACCTCGACAGCAAAAGCCATTCGCCTGCCAGAAGAGAAGTCCTGAGCGAGATGATTCTGTCGGTGGCGGTTTCCTGGAAAGTGGCCACGATTGATAATCCAGACATCGACCGGATAAACATCCTCCAGGCTTCCCTTAAAGCCATGGCCATTGCGGTGGAAAACCTGATCCCCCAACCCGAGATAGTCCTTGTGGACGGAAACCGGCCGCCTTCCATCGCTTTTCCCTTCCGCACCCTCGCGGGGGGCGACAGGATCAGCCGATGCATCGGAGCGGCCTCCATCCTGGCCAAGACCCACCGGGACCGGCTGATGGTCCAGTACCACTGGATGTGGCCCCAGTACGGGTTCGACCGCCACAAGGGATACCCAACGAGAGAGCATCTCGAAGCGATCGTCCTTTACGGCCCCTGCCCAATCCACCGCAGAACCTTCCGGGGAGTG
>JAFGWO010000087.1 GCA_016937135.1 Pseudomonadota bacterium | reverse complement strand
CAGCTTTGGCGGGAGCCGCTTTCCCCTTTGCGGGGGCCTTCGTCTTGCCCGCAGCGGTTTTCGTTTTAGTCCCGGCTTTCGCTGTTGCTTTCGCCGGAGCGGCTTTCGGTTTGGCTGCACTCTTCGCAACAGCTTTGGCGGGAGCCGCTTTCCCCTTTGCGGGGGCCTTCGTCTTGCCCGCAGCGGTTTTCGTTTTAGTCCCGGCTTTCGCTGCTGCTTTCGCCGGAGCGGCTTTCGGTTTGGCCGCACTCTTCGCAGCAGCTTTGGCGGGAGCCGCTTTCCCCTTTGCGGGGGCCTTCGCCTTGCCCGCAGCAGCTTTCGTTTTAGTCCCGGCTTTCGCTGCTGCTTTCGCCGGAGCGGCTTTCGGTTTGGCAGCGGGCTTTGCCGCAGCCTTGGCTTTGGCGGTCCCGGTCTTTGTGGAAGACTTTGGCTCCTTCGTCCCGGCGGTGGAAGGTTTCGCCTTCGCTCCGGCCGCGTTGGATTTTGCCCCGGCCTTCGCCGCTGCCTTGGTCTTGCCTTTCCCCGCGTCTCCGCGTCCCCGCTTCCCCGCGTCAGCTTCCTCCAGCCTCTTTTCCAGCTCCGCCATGATCCACTGGTCGGCTTCAAACTTTATGGAAGAGAGCAGTTCCCGCATGGCGAGGCCCATGGCCTTTTCATGGTAGGCCCTGACGGTGCTGGCCCCCGCCGGGCCGTCGGACTCCAGCGCCCAGGCCACCTGTTTTTCGATCTCAGCCCTGTAAATCTTCTGCCGCTTCTTGTACTCCTCCCCGATCCAGGGTTTGATTTCCTCTTCCAGTTCCGCGAGGATTTTTTCCCTGAGTTTACTCACTGCCGCCATGGCGAACTCCTTGTGAATATATTTTCATTGCGGTTTTTTTTCACCCGATTGTTAAACAAAGACCTTTACCCCTGTTTAACACGCATGTCCATAATTTCAAGTGCCAGCCTCCAGGAACTCCTCCCGCACCTTGTATTTTTCCTCGAGGATCCACTCTTTTTCCACCTTGCGGCAGAAGTATTTCCACAGCGCACGGGATTGCCTCTTTCCGGGGGAGGCGGGCAGGACGGCCCCGATGGTCAGCTCGGGGTGGGAGGCCCAGCCCGTCACCTCCACTTCCACCTCCATGCGGTCCTGCACCTTCTGGCTTTCAAGGACCCTGACCTCGTCGACCTGGACGGCGAAACCCATCTCCTCCTCGATCATGGCCATCGTCTGGATATCCCTTACGAAAAGCTCTTCCGGGGGTCCGGAGGAGCAGGAGGGGATGAGGAGAAGAAGAAGGAGGAAGGAGGAAGGAAGAAGGAGGAAGGGGGAAGAAAACTGCTGACGCGGAGACGCGGGGACACGGGGGGAAGAAGCGGCGTGGGGGCGGAGCCAATCCCGGAAGAAGGAAGGGAGAAGGGAGAAGGGTGAAGGGGAGACGCGGGGAGGGAATCCGACGCGGAGACGCTGGGACCCTCCTCCGCTAAAGCTACGGATGGCAAGCACGGAGACGCGGGGAAAAAGGCCGAAGGAAAGCCGTTTATCGCTCATCGTCTGAAGCTTAACGTAGGCGGCCCTCCGAAGGGGTCCGGAATCCAGGGTGCACGGAGAGATTTCTCTTCCCTCTTCAGAAGTTTTAACCAATCCCCTTTATCCCCTTCATCCCTGTGAATATCCATGCCCCTGGGCAAATTGCCGAAAGGACGTAACTCAATGGCATGCAAAGGGCGCCTTTATGGCGCAGCCTCCTGGAACCGGAAAGGAAAGCAACTTTTGTCAAGCTTCAAAAGACGGGCGGGAAACCATAAACGTTAAACGATAAACGGTCAGGCACCCTTTCCCTCTCTGAACTCTGAACCCTGAACTCTGAACTGTCTCTCTGGACTCTGGACTCTGAACTCTGGACTATCTTTTCATATATGGCTTATCTGGTCCGGCTCCTTTTTCTCCTTTTTCTCCAGCTTGCCCTCGATGTACTGTTTCGCCGCGTCCTGGGCCCCGAGGCCGAAGGCGAGGGCGAAGGCAAAGACGATCCCCCCGAAAACGAGGGTGAAGGCGACGAGGACGGTGTCTTTCCCGATGCCCAGGAGCTCCAGGGCCATGGTGGCCGCGATGATGTAGACGGTGAGCTTGACGAAGCGGGCGAGAAAGCGGGCGATGGGTAGATTCGCGTTTACCGCGGCGATGAGTGTGGCCCTGCCCAGGAAATTACCCACAAGATAACCGATCACGATGACGACCGCGGCGACAAAAACATTGGGCAGGTAAAGGAAGAACCGCGCCAGAAATTCCTCCACGGCCGGGGTCTTGAGGGCCCCTAATGCCACGATGAGGAAGATGAGCATCACCACCCAGTAGACGAGGCGGCCGAAAAAACTCGAAAGGCTGTCCCCGAGGCCGAGCTTCCTGAAGGTGCCGGCAAAACCCGACCTGCCGAGGAAGGTATCGACCTGGCACACTTTCAGAAACCGGATGATGAAATATTTGATCAGCCACGCTACCACCAGGCCCAGGACCAGGAGGAAAAGGGCGGTCAGAAGGTTCGGGAGGAAGTCGGCGGCCCTCTCGAGGAACTGGATCATCGGGTCGATAAGGACTCTCTGGATAAAGGCTTCCATGGTCTCACCTCTCCTGTTTCCACCTGTCCATCAGGTAAGGTTTGAGTTTTTCGAAAACCCCGCAAAGGGATTCTAACCTGCTCTCCACCTCGGCCGAGTTGCTGTGGGCCATTTCGATCACGAGGGAGACTACTTTTCCAAGGTAGAGAGGCGTCAGGGTCTTCATGATGTGGTCCCGGTTCATTACTTTATGGCGCCAGGCGACTGCGTAATCGTAGATAATCCTTGCCCACAGCTCATCGTCCATGTGGTAGGGGTCGGACGCGCTGCACCGGCTGAGCATCTCAAAAGTTTCCGGATCGAGGATCTTCACGAGGATCTCCTCTAATTCCTTGATCCCGGTGAGGAACATCTGCAGCATCCGGTCGGTGTTGACGTTGACCGGTTCGAGGCCGACGGCGAACTGGAAGCCGAAAATCGGGACCGGCGTGGAGGTGCTGGTCTTCTTCCACGTGTCCTCGTACTCCTCCATGAGGAGAAAAACGGAGCTGACCACCTGGGTGAGCATGGCGGAGAGGTCCGAACCGGGGTCCTTGGCGGCGTGGATCTTGGCTCCCAGGAAGGACTGGCAGACCCTGAAGCTGTTTGCCACCGCTGTTGTGGTCATCCAGATGTCGATCCCGAAGCGGGCGACGTCCGTGTCCCAGACGTCCTTGGAGAGGTAGAACTCGGCCATTCTTCCCGAGAAGCCGAAATCCCCCCCGATGGGTTGCCGGATGCGCTTCCCGTAAAGGGCGCTGGTCATCGGGTAGACAATGCTGTTGGTGATCGTTCCGTCGTATTTGTGGCGGAGGTAATAAGGGTTGACGAAATCGAAACCGCCGTCCAGGACAGGCCTTAACAGAAGGTCGATCCATTCGGGTGTGATGCTCCTGAGATCGGAATCCACGACGGCGCACGCTTTGACCCCGAGCTGGCGGGCGATCTCGAAAACGGTCCTGAAGGCGCTCCCTTTGCCCGGGATCCCGTAGTAGGGCGTCACAATCTTGGAAAAAAGGTCCCGCCCTCCCTGTATCAGAAGGGGCTGGAAATCATCGATAAGGGTTTTCTCGACGATCTCGCGGGTCGTGTCGGTGGATCCGCCGTCCGAATTCACGAGGACAGTTTTCAGTTCCGGAAAGTACTTGGCCGCTCCGGCCTGGGCCGCCCGGACCACGTGGGCGATGGTGTCCTCGTTGTTGAAGCTCGGAATCCCGATGAGGAGATCGGCGTCGCCGATCTCCTGCAGCCTGGATTTGACATCCTCTCTTAAAACTACCGTATCGATTTTCCACCCGCTCTTTTCCGGGCGCTCCGCAGGCCGGCGCCCCTCAAGGGCCTAGCATCTCGACCGCTCTTCGAGGTCCGGATCAAGCTGCCGGACGCAGGTATTGATGGTCAGGACCATCTTGTGGAGGAGAAGGAGGATAAGAGAAATGAAGATCACCAGCAAGACGATGTTCTGCTTGACCCAGGATTCCACGGGTTTTTCCATCTTGAAATACAGGATCTCGGAGAGGCCGCCCTGGTGCCCGAGCACCACATCCTGCTCTTCCTGGACGTAAAAGGGCCGGTCGTTCCATCCGAAGATGGTGACCGATTCGCCGGGATTGATGTCCCCGACCCCGAATCTCCCCTCCATGGAAACCAGGGGTTCCGCCTCGTTTTCCAGGGTGCTGCGGCGAACTTCGGCGGCGGCGACATGGGGAAATTTGACATACACTTTCCGGAAGGGCTCTTCCCCCTCGTTTTCGATTATCATGCGATAATAGTGGCTGTAGCGGAAAAAAGGATCGTTTTCGATGTCGGAAAGGATATGCGTTGAAATGTAATCATCGACATCAGCGATGACCAGGTCAATAACCTCCTGCTGTCTCTCCCTGTTCCCGACCCACCGCTCGAGGGCTTCCCGGGACAACCTCGCCTTTAGGAATTCAGGTTGAAGGGCCGAGTCGGAGGGCAGGTGCATCTCATGGGTGGAAAGATACCCCGTAAGGACAGGGGAGGGCTTCGTTAGGTAGCGCAGGATGGCGATCATCGCGATGATGGCCAGCCCTCCTGCCGCGAGGGTCAGAAAGATGGTCCATATCGGTTTGGTCTTCATAAAAAGGATCTCCCGATTTTTCCGCGCTGGGGAATCTTTCTGCAAAACCCTTACGCACTGACTTTTTTTATATTACTATAGTGAACCCTTGATGAACAGTCCGGAAAGCCTCCTGATTTTATAGTCCGGTCGAGGGGGGTTCCGGCGGGATTCCGGCATTGTCCTGTCGGGAAAATTACATTATCCTTTATTCAAATCCAGCGAGAAAAAGGAGGGCTAAATGGCTGATCTTTCCGTATCCTATATGAACCTGACTTTGAAAAATCCCATCATAGCGGGCAGCTCGAGCCTGACCCGGACTGTGGAGGGGGTGCGGCGGTGCGAGGAGGCGGGAGCCGGCGCGGTCGTTTTAAAATCCCTCTTCGAGGAACAGATCATGTGGGATGTGCATCAGGCGGAGAAGGAGACCTCCCTTCTGGCGCACACGGAAGCCTACGACTATATACGCAAGACGACCCACGAAATGAGCCAGTCCAATTACCTGAACCTCATCAAGGAATCCAGGAAAGCCGTCTCGATCCCGGTTATCGCCAGCCTGAACTGCGTCACCAAAGACCCGTGGACCGATTATGCCACCAAACTGGCGGATGCGGGAGCCGACGCCCTCGAGCTCAACATCGCCATCATGCCCACCTATCTCATGCAGACAGGCAAGGAGGTCGAGGGCACCTATCTGAAGATCGTCGAGGACGTCCGGAAAAAGGTAAACTTGCCTCTCGCCGTCAAGATCGGCCCCAATTTCAGCTCCCTTCCCCATACCGCCCATGCCCTTGCCAGGGCCGGGGCCGACGCCCTGGTGATGTTCAACCGGTACAGCCAGTTCGATATCGACATCGAGAAGATGACCCTTAAATACGGATTCCGGTTCGGGACCCCGGTGGACATCCACATCCCTCTGAGGTGGATGGCTGTCCTCGCGACCCAGGCGGAATGCGACCTCGTCGGTTCGGGGGGCATCTACGACGGCGAGGCCGTGGTCAAACACCTCCTTGCAGGGGCCCGTGCCGTGCAGGTCTGTTCCGTTCTTTACCAGAAGGGGCTTGACCGGATCAAAGGCATGGTTGAGGAACTCGAAGGCTGGATGGATCGCAAAGGCTACAAAAACATTGACGATTTCAGAGGCAAGATGAGCATGGAGCTCAAGGGAAAGCCGGATTACTACCAGAGGCTCCAGTACATAAAAGTCTATTCCGGGGAGGACATCTAGGGGCGAAAATCCCGCAAAAAGGGAAATGTT
>JAFGWO010000008.1 GCA_016937135.1 Pseudomonadota bacterium | reverse complement strand
CAACGTCCAGGCGACCACTGACGCAGCACGGTTCGACCACAGCCAGGGTTCAGACGTGCTGAGCCTGGATTACTATCTGCACGAAGCTATAGGGGCCGATCTGGAAGCAATGGGGCACTCGGTCCGGTCCAGATTCGGACTGGCCGGCGGCTACCAGGGGATCCTTTTCGAACGTGACTACAGCCTCCCCGAACCCTGGGTGCCTAACGGGCGTGGAGGACGGGGAGTCTCCCATCAGGAACCCCTCAACGGAATCTATCGATGCGGTTCTGACCTTCGTAAGGATGGGCTCTGCGCAGGATGGTAAACTCAGTGGTTTTTAGATCCTGAATCTGGTCCAAACATTGAGGCGGCTGATTTTTCAGCCGCCTCGCAATTTTTCCCTGCTGAATTAAATTCCAGGATCCTTACCTGATATTAATACATGAGGCTTTCTGTCGAAAAACGTCCCACTTTCAGCCCATACTTATATTTCTCCGGGAACGGTGGAATCAGAACCGAAATGCATAATGACATTGGGCCAAAGTCCCTCGGGAACCGGCCCCTGGAGGAGTACGAAATTGCGGGAGGGCTTTTTTTTAAACCCACCAGAATAATAGAATCATCGGGTGAAAAAATCTGCCCGCTGCGGATTTTTCTTCGGGGTCAGAAATCCTCCTTCGGTGTTTTCCCGAGTCCAGTCATGAAATTCCGGGGGAAAACAAAAAGGAAGATTTTGGTCCTGATGTCTTACCGATCCTTTTTTTCTTCGTTTGTTTGCAAAGGATTGCTTTGAGGCTCCTTAACAATAATTACATGAGGGGTTCCCTTGCCAATACCCGGTTTTAAATTACCCCCCGGAGCGCTTTCGACCACAACCGGGACCCCTTCCGATGTCGTGAAGCTGGCAATGGCCTTGTTGGAGATGATCCTCGGGGAGGTACTATCCTCACTCCATACGGCAACCGGAAATCCGAGGACCATCAAGGCCGTCATCACGAAAAATATTTTCACCATCCAGCACAGCATAAAAACACCCCCTTTTTGGCCAGACCAATTGATATACAAAGGAAAACCCGCTATGGTCTTATGCTTTTCCCCCCTCCATCCGAAGTTCCTTCATGACAGACAATTTTTCAATATATTCCCCAATCTGTTCCTGGATTCCCTCGTCCAGGTTGACGAACCGGACTCCCATTCCCCTCGGCATATGGGGATCCGAGGTGCCGGCAACCCACACAACGACGGCTTTGAGGAAAATCTCCCGCCGGCCGGGTAAAAGATTAAAGGACAATGTAATTTTCTCGTCAGGTTCGGGAAGTTCCCTGGCTTTGAGCATAAGGCCCCCACAGGAGATGTTAACCAGGTTGCCCAGGTAGACCTTTTCCAGAGAGTGGACACGGACAAGCCCGAAGGCCGGGACCCGCTGAAACTTCTTTGCTCCTGTTTCCTGATTATTTGCCAAAATCCGCCCCCGCCCATCAGAGGATCCGTTGTTAAACATCGTGATAAACCCCCACGGAATCAGACCCGGTGCGGAAAAGGCAAAGAAAAGGAGGAAAAAAGTGAAACCGAGAACCCTTAGCGATCACACTTTGACCTTTTCCACACCGTCGCAAGAAACCTGGTTTGAAGAAATTTCACGAGCGCCCCGGAGTGTCCCGGGAGCTCAACCTCCCGGGGTATCTGGGTGTCAGATTATTCCGGGACAGGGCTCCTGTCATGTCGGGAAACTTCAACTGTTTGGGTAGGATTTTCTTTACAGGGCCCGTTACCGGGGAGGTTTAATCGAAAGCCAGTTAAGGATTCCTGCCCGGGGGTTGGTGAGCGCTGGAAATATAAAACGGGGGACAGCAAAGGAAAATCCTCCCCGATGGAAGCGGGATACCGCATTGAAAGGATCCCGTAACCCGGTTTTTCAAGGCGGGCCTGTCAAACCGTTTCTTATAGCGAACCTGACAAGGCCGGCCAGGTCACCTACCCCGAGTTTATTCATGATTCGATATCGATAGGTATCAACGGTTTTATTGGAGATATTTATCACCCTGGCAATCTCTTTGCTGGTTTTTCCCTCAACCACAAGCTGAAGCACTTCACGCTCCCGTGGGCTCAGGATATTCACCGGATTCTTTTCGGACGCCGATTCCCGGCAGCTCAGATAGTCCTCAATCAGTACACCTGTAATTCCCGGGCTAAGGTAGCGCTTTCCCGCGCAGACGCACAGGAGTGCGTCAATAACCTCGCTGCCGGCGGATTCCTTGAGCACATAACCGGCAACGCCCGCGTCAAGCCCCCGGAAAACATGTTCGGCGCTCGCATGCATGGAAAGGATCACGATCCTGATATCCGGGATTTCCTCGCGGATCCGTCGCGCCGCCTCGATGCCGTTCATGCAGGGCATGGCAATATCCATTATGACCGCTTCCGGCTTCAGCTTCCTTGCGAGGATTAAGGCTTCCCTTCCATCCCCCGCCTCCCCCACCACCAGGATATCGTCCCTGGTTTCCAGGATCATCCGCAGCCCGTCGCGTATGACGCCGTGATCATCAGCCAGGATCACCCTGATGGCCATCGAATCACTTTCTCCATTCCACAATTATCGTTGTCCCCTTGTCAGGGAGGGATTGGATCCTGAAGGTTGCCCCGACAGCTTCCGCGCGTTCCCGCATGCTGACCAGGCCCATGCCCTTTTTTGGTGTAACCGGTTCAGCTGGCAGGGACAGGTCAAACCCGCGCCCATTATCCGAAATAACCATCCTCTGTTTTTCCCCAAGATCTTCAAATCGTATTTCTACCTCTTTGGCCTTTGCATGCTTGGTTACATTGACAAGGGCTTCCTGGGCGATCCGGAACAGGGACAATTCAAGACCGAGGTATTCCTTCATGTTGCCGGGATCGCCAAGGATCACCGTTCCGATCCCCGTCCGCAGGGAAAAACGCTGGGCATTCTCACGGATAGCGGGAAGCAGCCCGTACTGATCCAGGACGGATGGCCGCAGGTTCTCCATCAGATGCCGCACACGCCTGCCTGTCTCCTCAACAGCATCCACCGCTTCGTCCAGCCGGGCGAGAACCCCCGCCGGAGCACTCCCGGGCAGCAGTTTCCGAACCAGGCTCAGGTCCATCCCGATGATGGAAATCAGCTGGCCTACCTGATCATGGAGTTCGCGGCAGATATGCTTGCGTTCCAGTTCCTGGGCTTCAGAGAGCCTTCTGGCGAGGGATTGCACCTGATACTCTGACCGTACCAGGTTCTCCTCCATGCTTTTCTTTTCGGTGACATCCGTGACCATGGCAAGGGCGCCCTGGTAGGTTCCGCTGCCATTAAACAGAGGGTTCGTTGATATCAGCGCGAAAACCTTCGCACCGTCCTTGCGCCGAAAGACAAACCTGTGTCTCTCGCTGATTCCCCTGCGGCGTCTTTCAAGGAGTTTTTCCGCCTTCGGACGATCCTTCTCATCCACAAAATCGAAAAGATGGGCCTTATCGACCTCTCCAGCCGAATAGCCCAGCATTTCGAGCATCTTCTGATTCATATAGGTTGTCCGTGCGGATTCATCGATTGTCCAGATGCCCTCCAGCGCCGTCTCCAGAACACGGCGGAATTTTTCCTCACTTTCCACAAGGGCCTTTTCCGTCTCGATACGCGGGGTGATATCCCGGACCAGGCTGACTACCGCAATTCTTTTCCCCGCCGGGTCCAGGATGGGGGTTACGGTATGCTCGCTGTAAAATTCCTCTCCGCTTTTCCGCCGCAGGCGAAATTCGATCCGGAATACCCCTTCCCTCCGAATGGCGAGGGAAGCCTCATCTTTGAAACGCTCGAAGGCCTGACGGTTGACATGAAGAAATTCGGTCGTCTTCCCGACCATCTCTTCCGGGGCATACCCGAAGATCCGTTTGACGGCAGGATTGCAGCGAAGGATCCTCCGGGTATCCTCCTCGACGATCAAAAGGGCGTCATCAAGGCTGGCAAAAGTGCTCTCCAGGATTCTGGAGTCCATTCTCGGTTCAGGTTCGAGATCTTTCATACCTGTTCTTTCTGCCAGGGGGATTTCGCAACCTGTTTCTATTTGGAAATTATTTCCAGCTGATTATACGTACAACTTAATAGTAAAAAATTTATAGAAATAATATTATCTTTCCCCTTCTTTTTTGTAGGTATTCAGTAATTACATGGAAAGGCCAAGCCTTTCAACCCCCCTGGCCCGGGATTAACACCCCATACCCGACCCCGCTCAATTAAGCTTTTTTGTCATTTTTTATATATCACCTTCTTTTTTGGCGATATCTTGCTGTATAATGGTTAAAAAATCCAAAGTTGATGATTTTGAAAAAATCATCAACGCGCCGCGCGGGGGGCGCCCGGATCCAAGACGCGCACCGCAGGTCATGGATCCGCGAGGAAAGGGAAAACCACGCTTTTCCCTTTCCGGAAAGCGAAAAGTCCCGAATCGGACTTTTTGCGACCCTATCAATGTTAAGGAGAGTTACAAATGCCCGAATATTCAGTGAACCCCGAAGGTGAAAGGATCCCCCTTCCGGAAAGGGAAGACTACCAAAGAGAGATGGCGCGCCTCGAGTCCCTTGTGGGTGCGGCCCGCGGGGAGGGGCAGGAAGTCGTGGTGGTGATGGGCCTTGGATTTGTCGGGGCGGTCATGGCAGCCATCGTGGCAGACACGGTTGATAAAAAGACCGGGAAACCCTCCAAGCTGG
This sequence comes from Pseudomonadota bacterium, assembly GCA_016937135.1. GTDB lineage: Bacteria > BMS3Abin14 > BMS3Abin14 > BMS3Abin14 > BMS3Abin14 > JAFGWO01. The sequence continues at coordinate 9,405 of JAFGWO010000008.1, read as the reverse complement.
TGATCGGCTGTCAGAGACCCAGCACGCGCAGCTACTGGAAGATCCCCATGCTCAACCAGGGGGTGTCGCCCGTCAAGGCCGAGGACCCGGAGGTGGACCCCATGATCGCCCGGTGCGTCCTGGGAAAAAAGACCCTGACGGCCACTTTCAACAATGACTGCCTGGGCCTGGCCGACTGCGTCATCGTGGACGTCCAGTGCGATTTCCTTAAAAAGGACCTGGGAAACCTGCGCACAGGGCAGACCGACATGGCCGCCCTCGAGGCGACGATTAAAACCCTGGGAAAAAGGATCCGCCCGGACTGCCTTGTCCTCATCGAAACCACCGTCGCACCCGGAACCACGGAATACGTCGCCTGGCCCATGCTGAAAAAGGCATTCAAAACCAGGGGGATCAAATCCGATCCCCTTCTCGCCCACAGTTTCGAACGCGTCATGCCCGGGCGCCATTACGTTTCCTCTATCCGGGATTTCTGGCGGGTCTGCGCCGGGTGCAACGCCGAATCCAGCGCCAGGGTTGAAAAATTCCTGCGGGAAGTCATCAACACCGATGAGTTCCCTCTCACAGTGATGGACCGTCCCATTGAATCGGAAACGACGAAGATCGTGGAAAATTCCTATCGCGCGACGATCCTGGCCTTCCTCGACGAATGGTCCGTCTTCTCGGAGCGAAACGGCGTCGATCTCATCAAGGTGATCAAGGCCATCCGGATGCGGCCCACCCACGATAACATCATCTTTCCAGGCCCCGGGATCGGAGGATACTGCCTCCCCAAGGACGGCGCCCTGGGCGCCTGGGCCTACAAGCATCTCCTGGGCTTTGACGACGACATCTTCAGGATGACGACATCGGCCATCGACATCAACGACACCCGGGGCCTGCGTGTCGCGACCCTGACCCGCGACGCCCTCCGCAATATGGGCCGCTACATCGCCGGCGCCAACGTCCTGGTCTGCGGAGCCAGCTACCGGCAGGACGTGGGAGACACCCGCTACAGCGGTTCGGAGATCATCGTCAGACGTTTGACGGAAATGGGTGCTGAAATCCATGTGCACGATCCCTATGTCGACCACTGGTTCGAGCTGGAAAAACAGGACACCTATCCGGCCACCGGACAGTCATGGTCGAGGTTTTTCCGGAACCAGGAGCATTTAAGCGAAATAAGGGTCCAAAAGGACCTCCCTGCGGCCCTGAAAGGAGTCGAAACCCTCATCCTGGCCGTACCCCACAAGCCTTATCTGGGCCTCGATCCGGACCAGGTTGTGGATTGGGCAGGGGGGACATTGGCCGTCATCGACTGCTTCGGAATTCTCGACGATGACCGCATCCGCCGCTATTTCGAACTCGGATGCGAGGTGAAAGCCCTGGGAAGAGGGCACATCCAGAGGATAAGAGAGGGGGTGAGGTCGAGGAGGAAATCGGGAGAGCGCTTCTGATAGAAGGCAGACTATCGGGGGGCAAGGGCGAGCATCGGGGAATCAAAATGGTTCTGGCTCTTCCCCGGCCTTCGAAAAGGCGGCCGGCGGCGGCCCAAAAACCGGGAGACCTGATCCATTCGGGCAAGGGTCACCTGCCCTCCGTTCGAATGCTCTCCGGGGCCCTGTTTTCCTGCGAGGTCCCTTGACGGTTTTTTCAGCCCCGACTTAAAGCCCTGCAAAAATTCCGTCTTAAGCTGCCCCTTTAGAGCATATTTTTTGGCTTTTCCAAATCTGCTAAAAAAGAAATCAAAAAACCCTTTCAAAGCAACCTGACACCTAAAAACGGTAATTTTTTTCCCACTCCCACATCCTTTTCCCCAGCAAAACCCGGCAATTTTCCATGGCACGGGTATTGCTAAATATTTCAGGGATTAAACGTTCGGAAGAGTATCAGGCTGCGTATGCCCGTTTTTCGGATCGGGGGCCGGAACCCTCATCCATCCGCGGTTATCCCGGCTTCTCCGATAATCCGGAAAAAGGGAAAAAGAAAAATGAAGAAGATGGTGATAAAGCGCGCATTGACGATCTGCCTCACGGGGATGCTGGTGTTTAACACGGCGATGCTTTGCGCGGAAAATCTGGACGTTTCGGAAAAAACCGGGAGCGGCTCCATCCCTGATTCCATCGTCACCGGAAACGGTGCCGGGGCGGCGGTGTCGAACCCGATCTTCGAAGCAAATGAAACATCCACGGGAATTATCGTAAAGACCTCCGTGAATCTTGATTCCTATGAAGCCAGATTGACCGAGTTCGACGCAAGGATAGCCCGCGATCCGGATGACGCCACCCTCTATATCGAAAAAGCCATATTCCAGAGGATGCACCTGGATGTCATGGGCAAGATCCACACCCTCGAGAAGGCGCTCAAAAGAAAGAATCTGAAGGCGGAAGGTTCCGAATTGGCCGACATACATTACGATCTCGCCGTCCTCTACGGCCCCCTGGGGATCTACGAAAAGGGATATTATCACTTCCTGGTCCTGCATCAGATCGACCGGCATTATTTCCAGAGGGCTCAAGCCGGTCTGGAAAAATATTCAGAGGCTCTTTTCAGGTAATTTTCCCGGATATTTTCCCCCTTCTTTTTTTTAAGAACGCTTTTCGGGGTCAGGTCCTGCCTTCTGACCTGTTCCTCCCTTTCGGGTCCTGATCTCCCAAATCCGTTCGAAGGTCAGAAGGCAGGACCTGACCCCACCTTTTTCCCAAAGCCGCAGCGGCCCCCAATGCCAGGATAACAAGCACCCCCAGATAGACCGCGGGGCCCGACATTTCCGTTACCCATCCCCCGATCAAGGGAGTGATGTAAATCCCGGCGTGAAATACCAGATTAAGAAGGGCCACGGGCTTTGCCCTTTCTATCGCCGGGAATCCCCCCGAGATCCATACGCTGAGGGAAGGGTATTCCATGCTGTACCCGAGACCGATGATGATGCCCGAAAGGACAGCGGCCGCGGGGGATCGGTAGGCGACAAGCAGGAGGTGCGAAACCCCCATGAGAAAAAACCCCGCCGCCACGGGGATATTCCTCGGAAGACGCCCCAAAAAGGGAATGACCGCGAATCTCCCCGCAAACAGGGCTGCCGTAAATGGCGTAAAGTAGCAAACCATGGGGACCTGCCAGATCCTTAGATACAGGGCCATCAGGGTGGGGATGACGCCGTAGACCAGCCCTACAGTGAAAATGGCGATGTAAAGAGAACGCAAATGGGGCATCCCCAGAAGCCGGCTGTAACCCATGCGCGCTTCCTTCCTTTCCGGGGGGGCCTCGGGCCTCAGCAATCCGGCAAGGACATTCCCGAACAAGGATGGTATGGCGGTGAGCAAAAAGAGCCCCTGAAGCCCTGAAGCCTCGTACAGGTTCTCCATTATCCAGGGCCCAACGATATTGGGCAGGATGATGCTGCTCGAGTAAATACCGAAGGGATAGACCATTTTCTCCGGACGAAGCTTTCCTTTCACGTAAGTCATCCCGGCGGGCATGAAGATCCCGTAACCTAAACCATGAAAAGACCTTGAGAGGTAGACCCCGGAAAAACCTGAAATGGTGAACTGCAGGGAAAGATGGGCGAGCAGGATCAAAAGAAAACCCAGCCGCACGATCTTCAGGGGTCCGAATCGTTCCATCAGGTGCCCTGAAAGCACCATACCGGCCAGCATGGGCACGAGGGGCGCCGACATGACAACCCCGATGCCCGCCTCCCCCACACCGAGGTCCCTCAAAATGGCGGCCAGGTAGGTGATGGCCGAGTGGGATAAAAAGACCATGAATGTCGCCGATGCCAGCATGATATAATCGCGGGCATCCCCTGGGTCATTGAAAACGGACATGAATCGACCATATATTAAAAGGGGGAAAATCAATAACCCTGAAGAGACACATCAGGTCGAAAGGATGGAATTTTTCCCGGAAAATCGAAAAACCGGACTTGCTCCAGAGGCTTTAGAAAAAATCAGCCCGGAAAGGGGATGGGAATCTGGAAAATCCCTTGATTCCCGCCGGAAGAAATCACTGGCCCGAGCCAGGATCGGAACGGACAAATTGCCCGGGGAATAAACTGTAGAACTGGCGGGAGACCGGACATAACCCGGTTGGTCAAAACCGCCGCCTCCTGCAAGGCATGGGATAAAACCTCCGGAGGCAGGACCGGAACCCCTCAGCCTCCACTCAGAACAGCTCTTTCATCAGGTCGATCATGGTCAAGTCGGCGATGACCGCTCCCGATTCGTCCAGGATCGGTATCTCCTCGACACCTTTTTCCAGCATCCTTCCCAGGACCAACTCCACTTCCTCATCAAGGGAAGCGTGGATCGTCTCCCTGGCCATCAGGTCCCGGGCGGATTCACCGGTGATGATCTCCAGCACCCCGCGTGCGTGGATGCTGTCTGACTTGTGGTGATGAAAAACATGGCCAACGAGGGCCTTCTGGGTAATGCATCCTTGCAGACGATTTTCTCCATCGACGACATACAGCCGGCGGCTGTGCCGATGATATTCCATCTCCTGGATGATCCTCCCGAGATCCTCATCCAGGCTTACCAGGGGCAGCCGACGCTCCCGGTGCTTTTGGGCAACCTCCCGAACAAGCATCGGGCCTTTTCCGGACTCCCGTTTGAACTGGCGGCTCATCTTATCTCCCCCGTTCATGTTTTATCTCCCCGGCCCTGGAAAGGCCAAGCCGGACAAGGGGCGGGGAAACCAGCTCATTGATGACCACCGATGCCAGGACCGCGTTCACCATCACCCGGGAAAGCCCGGGATCCGGAAGGATATCGGCGGCAGTCAGGACCAGGGCGATCGCCACCCCTGCCTGTGGAAGCAGCCCAAGGGGAACGTATTTCCTCACGTTCGGCGGAGAGCCGGTTATCATTGCGCCCCAGAAAGCCCCCCCTGCCTTGGCGAGACCCCTCGATACGAGGATGACCAGACCCAAACCTCCCGCTGTCAGAAGGACCTCGAGTTCCAGATGGGCGCCGGCGATGACAAAGAATAGGGCGAATATCGGTTCCTCGATGTTTTCCACGGCCTCGAACCACTGTTCCGGCTGGCGGACGAGATTGACCAGGGTAAATCCCAGCGCCATGCATGCAAGGAGTGAAGATGCGTTCAAGGTCAGGGCCAGGCCGCTGACGAGAAAAACGGATCCGAGGGCGATGCCGAGCAGTCCGCAGGAACGCGGGCACACATTGAGAAAAACCCTCAGGAGGAGCCCCGCGGCAGCGCCGATCAGAAGGGAAAGAAAGATCTCCCACGCCGGATCCAGAAAGGCGGAATAAAGAAGAGAACCCGAACCTCCGGTCAGGCTGCCGGCGATTCCCGCGGCCAGGCTGAAAAAAACAAGGGTCAGGGCATCATCGAGGGTAACGATGCCCAGAAGGACCGTGGTGACGGGGCCTTTGGCATGATATTCGTGGATCACCCCTAAAACAGCAGCCGGGGCCGTAGCCACACACACCGCCCCTAAAAAGAGCGCGAGGGACATCATATTTTCCCGCGATGGAAGGGGATCCGGCAAAAGGAGAGGGAAAACAATAAGGACAGTGGCCCAGACCAGAAGGAAGACAGCAAAACCCTGGATGAGGGTGATCCACAGGATAGACCCGCCCAGCTTCTTCATGGTTCCAACCCTGAGGGCCCCGCCTATGGAAAAAGCGATGACAGAAAGAGCCAGGTCCGTGATGAGAGACAATTTTTCCAGGGCAATGCCCTTGCCCGCCACCCCGGAAAAGCTCAAAACCATGCCGACCACGATGTAGCCGGTAATTCGGGGGAGGTTAACCTTCCTCGCAGCCCAGCCGGCGGCGTAACCGAGGAGGATCAGAAAGCCGACCTGGGCCAGGATGTGGGATCCCTGCAAAAAAATCTGTATCCGGGAGATCAAAGGCCTCTCCTTGGCTCTTTTTTGCAAAAGACCATGGGGTCAGGTCCTGCCTTCTGACCTTTGGTTGAATTTCCCTGGTCGGAACCGGACAAGAACAAAAAGGTCAGAAGGCAGGACCTGACCCCACCGTTCCCACAACCCTGCTGTGGTACCTTATGGCGTCGATCCGCCATCCATCCTCTCTGCGCACCAAGTGAAAATCGTAGCTTCCCATGTGGAAGGCAGGGCCCTTTTCCCGTTCCGGATGATCGTATGCGGCGGTGACGTAGCAGGTGACATAAGCGCCGAATTCCAGGACCGTGGTCCCGAAATTGCCCACCTGGTGATGGATCGCATCAAAAGTTTCCAGCCGGCCGGACCATGCGTCCATAAACTCCTGGGCCGGCCTCTCGGATGAACCGGGACCGAAGAGATCGGGCAGGTCGCAATGGACCTTTTCGGTGAAAACAACCCTTGCCCGCCTCCAGTCCTTGACGTCAGAGGCGCGGAAAAATTCAACGACCGTGTCCTGGACAGCTAATCGGTCGCGGATCTGCATGACAACTGGATCGGGTTCGGGGGCAGGGGCACATCCGGCAAAGGTCAGAGCCAGTACGGCGGCGGCAAAAAAGACCACGGACCGGATTTTCGCGGGCGATAACGCTCCTGGCGGCGAAAGCTTGAGAAGAAGCATTGCTTTACCTCCCATAAAGATCATAGCCTCCCATTGAAGAAGCTTTTAAGTGCCATTTTACCCCTATTATATTGCATCACCCGGGATTTATCCGACCTGATCGCGGAAACTAAGGGTTATATGCCAGACACCCCTCCCCAAAAACGCGTCCTTTGCGCTTTCCAGGAGGGAGCCGAATCCGGGGTTACAGGATACTCTCGCCCCTTTCCCGGCATCAAGAACCCCTTGGAACTGCCGTTTCTCTCCACTTTCTGGCACCACTAACCTGTGATTCGTCAGAACGTGCAACGGAATCTTTTCTCTGCTATATAATCCGTCTGGTGATTAAACAAAAAAGCGCAGTATGCGCCGGTGCGGATTTTTTCCGTGCCCAGGAGGTGAATTTCTACCATGTCCATCCTTCAGATCAGGGATCTTGAACTGCGTCTTTCGGGCAAACCCATCCTTGACGGACTGACCATGGACTTTATGGAAAACAAGGTCCACGCGGTGGTCGGGCCCAACGGAGCCGGGAAGTCCACACTGGCCCAGACCATCATGGGCCTTTCGGGGTACCGGGAAATCTCCGGGGACATCCTTTTCCAGGGAGAATCCATCCGGGAGCTGGAACCCGACGAGCGGGCCAGGAAGGGCATCACTCTGGCCTGGCAGGAACCCGCCCGCTTTGAAGGGCTCCGGATACGGGACTTTATCGGGGCATCCCTCCGGGGAAAGGAAAAAGCCGGGGACCTCGTCTTCGACGCCCTGAAAAAAGTGGGGATGGAGCCCTCCATCTACCTGGACCGGGCGGTGGACCGAACCCTCAGCGGCGGAGAGCGAAAGAAGATCGAGCTCGCATCCATCCTCGCCATGAAACCGAAGGTGGCCATTCTGGACGAACCCGACTCGGGCATCGACATCGATTCCCTGGAACACATCTTCGAAGCCGTCAAGCTCCTCCGGAAGGGAGGCACGACCGTGCTCCTCATCACCCACAGCATGGCCGTCCTTGAGCAGGCGGAGCACGCTTTTCTTCTCTGCTGCGGAAAAGTCCAGGACGAAGGCCCCACAAAAAAGATCGGTGATTATTTCGGCAAGAAATGCGTACCATGCAGCCACAAGAACCTGCCGGAAGCCAACGGAGACGAACGATGAAATCATCCTCAGCGGACGCAGGAAAACTCCTTGACCTGGCGGGCCTGGACGCGAAAACCCTCCACGACCCGGACGCCGCCCATGTCGTCATCCACGAGAACACGGTGTTGGGATCCAACACGGTTCCCGGCCTTCATATCGAGGCCGTTTCCCTCCCGGACGGGGTAAAAGCCACTATCCGGGTGGAAAAGGGCAAAATCATCAAAAAACCCGTGCACCTGTGTTTCGGGGTGGTCCCGAAAACCGGGACCCAGCGGATCATCATGGAAGCGTTCATGGAGGAAAACTCCCGGGCCTCCATCCTCGCGCACTGCGTTTTCCCCTTCGCCGAAGATGTCCGGCACCTGATGGAGGGGACGATCCACATCGCCAAAGGGGCATGGTACTCATACTACGAAAGGCACATCCACAGTCCCCAGGGAGGGATCAAGGTCTATCCCAAAGCCTCCGTCACGGTGGAGGAGGGAGGGACTTTTACGACCGAATTCGAACTCCTGAAGGGAAGGGTGGGCCTCATCGATATCGACTATGAGGTCTCGTGCGGAAAGGACGCGGTCATGGAGATGGTCGCCCGGATCAGCGGGACCGGGGACGACGTGATCAAGATCCAGGAAACGGGCCACCTCCTGGGGGAGAATGCCAGAGGGGTCCTCCGGTCCAAGATCGCGGTCCGCGACGATGCCCGGGCCGAGATCTACAACAAGATGACGGCCTCGGCCCCCTACGCCAGGGGCCACGTGGACTGCAAGGAGATCGTCCAGGATCGCGCGAAAGCCATGGCGGTGCCCGTCGTGGAGGTGAATCACCCCCGGGCGCACATCACCCATGAAGCCGCCATCGGAAGCGTGGATTCAAAGCAGTTGGAGACCCTCCTCGCCAGGGGCCTCACGGAGGATGAGGCGGTGGAGCTTATTATCCAGGGAATGCTGAGCTAAGAAAACGTCCAACGTCGAACGTCTAACGTCGAACGAAAAAAACATAGTCCAGAGTCCAGAGACCAGAGGGAGCAACGACGGCACGAAAGGGCGAAGGAAGGACCAGACGACGGGACGACGGGGCGAAAGGCCGAGGAAACGGCAAGCCTTTTCTGGCCTCCCTGTTTTTTTCGTACCCACGCCCCTACGCCCTCACGCAATTACGATGTTTCCCTGGCCCCCCTGTGACGGCGCCAAAACTGGCGCCCCTGTGTCCTCTGTGTTCAGGCTTTTAGCGCTTTTAACGCAAAACATTTTCCGTTTGTCATTGCGACGCCGACAACGGGCCGCGGCAATCCCGGGCCGAAAGCCAAAAAAAGCAGGAGGCAAATCAGAACAGGGGTTGAATGGGGTTATTCGTTCGCCGTTTGACAGGCTCATTCAGTTCAGAGTTCAGGGTTCAGTTCAGAATTCAGGGTGCGGAGGTTAAAACTCCTCCGAGGTCCCGGAACTTAAGGCGGCCTTTCCTCTGGACTTTTTGACGTGGGACGTTGGACGCGGGACGGGATAAAGATGGCCTTTTCGTTGGACGTGGGACCTTGGACCGGCCAGAGCCGGGGAGAGGCTCAGAACTTCCCTCCCAAAGATCCGGCATACCCCGTCAGCTCCACGTATCCGCCCCCGGAGACCTCTCTTTCCCCCGACTGGCCCGCGAGGCTTACAGCCCCCTCCCAGTAGATTATCCCCCCCGTCTCATCCGTCAGCATCTCCTGGTTGTCCAGCACCGGCACAAACCCGGTCCGGCACCCGGCGCCGGCAACCGTCCT
>JAFGWO010000086.1 GCA_016937135.1 Pseudomonadota bacterium | reverse complement strand
TGATTGGCCCTCACGTCATGGATCCGTGAGGAAAGGGAAAACCACGCTTTTCCCTTTCCGTGGAGTCAAAAGTCCGGCATGGACTTTTGGCGACCCTATTAAGAATCAAGCCGCCATGTGGCGGGAAGGTTCCCAGTGATGGGAATGGGGATGCCCCTCAGGTTTGCCCCCCCTCCCGGGGGGCGTCCCCCTGTTTTTTCCCAGGGGCCGGGGTCTCCCGGTTCCTTTGCGGGGGTTGGTGACAGAATGATAAAACGCGACAAGAGTGAATATATCATTCATTCCGTGGATCATACCTTTGACGTCCTTGAGGCGTTTCAGGCCGAAGAACCCGAGCTGGGGGTAACCCAGCTGGCAAAGATCCTGAAGCTCCACAAGAACAACGTCTTCAGGATCCTGGCCACCCTCGAAAGCCGGGGGTATGTCGAGCAGAACCCGAGGACAGGCAACTACCGCCTTGGATTAAAAGCTTTCGAGACCGGACAGGCCTACCTCAGGCACATCAACCTCCTTTCTGTCTCCCGTTCGGAGATGGAAACCCTTGCGGCCCAACTGAGGGAGAACGCCTACCTGGCCGTGCTCCGGGGGGACTACGTTTTTTATCTCGATGAGGTCATGGCCGAGCAGACCATCCAGGTCACTTCCCGATTAGGGACCAGGGTCTCTCCCCATTGCACAGCTACCGGAAAGGTCTTTCTGGCTTTCATGGGTTCCCCCCAGAAGGAGGAGCTTCTCGCGAACCTTTCCCTTGAGGAGATGACTCCCAACACCATCACCGACAGAGGGACCCTTCTGGCCGAAATCTCCAGGGCGGAGGCCGACGGCTATGCCCTGGACAATGAGGAATGGAAGATGGGGTTAAAATGCGTTGCCGCCCCCATCCTCGACTATTTCGGGAGGATCCAGGGGACCCTGTCCGTCAGTGGGCCGGCCGACCGGCTCCCCCAAAGAAGGATAGCCGAGGAGATCGTCCCGGCTGTCGTGGAACGCGCCCGGGAAATTTCCCGGAAGATGGGATACAGGATCGGAAGGGGAAGGGAGAAGTAGAGAAATCCCGAACCGGCGAAAGAGCTGATTCGCGAGGGGACGACAAAAAAAGGAAGAACCGACCTGGCGACCCGGCGACCAGACCACCAAATGATGGACTGACGCAGTAACGAAGCAGCGACTTTACGATTTGGCGAACTGACGACAAGGCGACTTGACGAAAAGGCGACTTGCCCACTCACCCCTTCGCTTCGTCGCCCCGTCGTTTTGTCGTTCCCTCATCCCCCTCGTCTCGTCGTACAGTCGTCCGGTCGTCTCGTCGTCCGGTCGTCTCGTCGTCCGGTCGTTTAGTCGTCCAGTCGTTTTGCCGTCCACTCGTCCAGTCCTTCAATCGTCCACACGTCCCTTCTCCTCGCCCTCCCCTCCATTCCCTTGACTTATCCGTTTCTCAAAATTACAATCCCGTTTTGGCTGTTAAAAAATTCACCGGGGTGCCGGATTCGTCCATCAGCTGCGGGGCATGCCGGTTTCATGGATCCGTAAAGAGCGGAGCGGAGGAGTCAATGACGCTGACGAAAAGGAAAAAATCCGATTATATCATCCAGTCTGTGGACCACGCGTTAAACGTTCTGGAAGCCTTCCACGGGGATGAGGACGAACTCGGGATCACCGAACTGTCAAGGCGCCTGAAGCTGCACAAAAACAATGTTTTTCGAATCCTCGCGACCCTGGAGAGCCGGGGCTACATCGAGCAGAGCCGGATAACCAACAATTATCGCCTTGGGCTGGGCACCCTTGAAATGGGGCAGACCTATCTGCGGCACACAGGCCTTTTGAGCGTGGCGCGTCCGGTCATGGAAGACCTCAACCGGAAGGTCAACGAGAACGTCTATATCGGGATTTTAAAGGATCGCTACTGTTTCTACCTCGATGTCGTCGAGTCGACCCACACCGTCCGGGTCCTTTCCCGGGTGGGATGCCGCGTGCCCTCCCACTGCAGCGCCATCGGAAAGGCCCAGCTCGCCTATGAAGCCCCGGAGAACATCGCCGAGATCATCGGGAGGAAGGAGCTCAAGAAATTCACGGCAAAAACCATCTCCGACAAGGATCAGCTGATCGAGCATCTCGCACGGGTCAAGGAGCTCGGCTACGCCATCGACGATGAGGAGTGGGATGACGGCGTCCGCTGCGTCGGCGCCCCTATCTTCGACTATACCAGGAAAGTGGTGGGGGCCATCTCCGTTTCAGCCCCGGCCGTCAGGATGACGATGGAAATGGTTCAGAAGCAGTTCCTGCCCCTCATCCGGGAAGCGGTCGAGGAAATTTCCAACCGCCTGGGCTACAAGGCCCCGGGCAGCGCCAATATCGCCTGATTCCGGACGCCCGTTGATTTGTGTTTCCGCGCGGCCCGAAGGCCCCCGGTTTCCCGCGGCTGCCCCTGATTCGTTTTTTTTGCGCCGGGAGAGTATGAAGTGATTGAAAAAATGAGGCTGACCCCCTCCGAGTGCGTCCTCGTCATCGTGGATGTGCAGGAGAGGCTGGCGAAGGTCATGGAAAGGCGTTCCCAGGTGGTAAAAGCCCTGGCTGTCCTCATCGAGGCGGCCCGGCTCCATCAGATCCCGGTGATCCTGACCCAGCAGTATACGAAAGGCCTTGGTCCCACCGTCGAGGAAGTGGCCTGCCGTCTGGAAGGGGTCGAGGCGGTGGAAAAGATCTCTTTCTCCTGCTGCCTGGAGGAGCCTTTCATGAAAACCCTGGATGGCCTTGGCCGCCGGAAGGTTATCCTGGCGGGGATGGAGACCCACGTCTGCGTCCTCCAGACCGCTCTGGACCT
>JAFGWO010000085.1 GCA_016937135.1 Pseudomonadota bacterium | reverse complement strand
GTATCCCGGCCATGGCCCTGCAACCACGGTCGGCCGTGAGCGCGCCGCCAATCCGTTTTTGCGGGGATAACCTCATAGCCTTAAAAAAGGGGAAAAGATGACTGGCGGAAAATATCCGGAGATGGCCGGCAAAAGGATCCTCCTTGGGGTCACGGGGGGGATCGGAGCCTACAAGGCCGCGGAGCTCGTAAGGGCTTTTGTAAAGGAAGGGGCTCACGTCGATGTGGCCATGACCCGGGCCGCGTCGCGTTTCATAACCCCCATGACTCTGGAGACCCTGAGCCGAAACCCTGTTGCGATGGATATGTTCACTCCCGCTTCGGCGGGCACCATAAGCCATATCGAGCTTGCCCAGGCCGCCGATATTTTTCTTGTGGCCCCGGCCACAGCCAATTACCTCGGGAAAGCCGCGGCGGGGATCGCCGACGATCTTCTGACGACCATTAGTTTGGTAGTCCGGTGCCCGATCGTCCTGGCCCCGGCCATGAACTCAAAAATGTGGTCCCACCCCGCCGTGGGCGTCAACACGGATATCCTGCGGTCGAGGGGCGTCAGTTTCGTCCTTCCCGAGGAAGGGGAGCTCGCCTGCGGGCAGGAAGGCCCTGGAAGGCTGGCCGGCCTTGACCGGATCATGGAGTCTGTGGCCCGAAACCTGTCCCGGGGCGATCTCCAGGGGCTGGGCATCATTGTGACAGCAGGCCCCACAAGAGAGCCCCTGGATCCGGTCAGGTTCATCACGAACCGGTCAACGGGGAAGATGGGCTACGCCATCGCCGAAGCGGCGGCCCGAAGGGGAGCCCGGGTCCATCTCGTCTCCGGGCCCGTGGAACTCGAGGCCCCCCGCGGGGCAGCCATCACCAGGGTTGGCACCGCGAGGGAGATGCTGGGCGAGGTTCAAAAAACCATCGATGGAGCCGACTGGCTCATTATGGCCGCGGCCGTCGCTGATTTTGCCCCGGCGCATTATAGCTGCACCAAGATACCGAAAGAGGGGAAAAAAGTCCTTGCGGTAGAGTTTTCCCCCAACCCCGATATCCTTCTGGAGGTCCTCCCCGAAAAGGGGGAGAAGCTTTTTGTGGGGTTTGCGGCGCAGACCGGAGATCCGGTCCCCGAAGGGAAAAAAAAGATGGCCAGGAAGGGTCTTGACCTTATGGTCGCCAATGATGTGTCCCGGGAGGGCATCGGGTTCGGTTCCGACGACAACGAGGCGACTCTCCTCGACCCGTCGGGAAGGGAGGAGAAAATGCCGACAATGCCGAAAACCCTGATGGCGGACCGGATCCTCGACCGGGCCCTCGAATTGTGGCGGGAGAAAAGGGCGTCCGCCGGGAAGAAGGATCCGGAGGAATGACCCGTTTGCGCCGGATCTACCTGGAATCCATCGGCCTCGATTACGATCCCCGGCCTCCAGGCTCTGCCGGCGGATCACGGCCCCTCACCAAAGAAGAGGGGCTGAAGGAGCTTCGGGAGGAGCTGGGCGACTGTCAGAGGTGTCCCCTTGCCAGGGGAAGGAGGAACCTCGTCTTTGGCGGGGGGAATCCCGACGCGGAGCTGGTTTTCGTGGGGGAAGCCCCGGGAAGGGACGAAGATATCAGCGGAGTGCCTTTCGTGGGGAGGGCCGGGGAGCTTCTCAATAAAATCATTGCCGCCATGGGCCTTTCCCGGGAGAAGGTTTATATCTGCAACGTCATCAAGTGCCGCCCCCCGGGGAACCGGGACCCCCTGCCTTCTGAGATCGAAATATGCAAGCCTTTCCTCGAGCGGCAGCTCGGGATAATGGGACCGCGGGTCATTTGCGCCCTCGGCAGCTTCGCTGCAAGAACCCTCCTCGAAACCGAAGAGAGGATCTCCCTGCTCCGTGGAAAAATATGGGAGTACCAGGGCATTCCCCTGATTGCGACCTACCACCCCTCCTACCTGCTTCGAAACCCCCAGGCAAAGCGGGATGCCTGGGCGGATATCCAGAAGGTCATGGAGATCCTGGGCCTGCCCAATGCAAGGGAAAAAGGCCGCCCGACCCCCGGACAGTGACAACTCGGGGATTGATATCTTGAAAAGACGCCTCCTGGTAATTTTCATCCTTTTCCTGCTGGCCGTTCTGACCTTCGGGCTGCGTCTGGCTACCGGACCGAGGGCCGATCGCTGGATCAGGGAAACCATCGTCGGGCAGGTTGAAAAACGCCTGGGGATAAGGGTTGTCATGAAGGATTTCGAAAGGAATCTTTTCCTGACAAGGGTGGTTTTTTCGGAAGTTTCCCTTGAAGACCCGGAGGGGGTAAAAGGGTCTGTTTCCCTTTCCAGGCTCGCCGTGGAAATCGACCCCTTTGGTTTTCTCAGGGGGACTATCCGTTTCAACAGGATTTTTCTGGAGGGACTTTCCCTCGACGTTATGCGGGGCAGGGATGGGAAGATCCTCGTCGATCCCTTTCCTCCGTTCAATCCGGGAGGAGGTTCGGGACCGGGGCGCGGGGTTCCTGTCGGGATTGAGATAGGCCAGATCCACCTGTTGAACGGAGAGGTTTCTTTTTTCGACGAGCCCTATGGTCTTTTCCTGAAAACCGGGGATATCACCATTGCCTTGACCCGGAAGCGGCTGATTTCCGCCAGTTCAAGGGAAATCTCCCTCAGAACCGGCCAAGGCGAAATCGACTGGAGGGGTTTTGGCGGGGACAGCGCGATTGGGTTCGATTTCCTGCAGGCCAAACTCCTTTACGACCCGAAAGAGCTGGATCTGGAGGAGGTGAGGCTGTCGGGTGTGCCGGTCAACATAGAGCTTTCCGGCCGCGTTCCCCTTCGGGAAGACGGGGAGTTCTCCGGGGAGGCGGCCCTTGTCCTGGACCTAGGTCAGATA
The DNA here is from genome assembly GCA_016937135.1 of Pseudomonadota bacterium. Classification (GTDB taxonomy): domain Bacteria; phylum BMS3Abin14; class BMS3Abin14; order BMS3Abin14; family BMS3Abin14; genus JAFGWO01. Next base: position 1,380 of record JAFGWO010000085.1, on the reverse strand, counting down.
CCCCTCCCACGGGAGGGGATCGGGGGAAAGATCACCCTCGAAGGCGAGGTGGGGGGTGATCCCTCAAACCCCTCGCTGACGGGCCGCATTGCAGGTGTGGCCCTGTCCTTTGGCGAAAGGACGGTTGAGCGCCTGGATGCGGATGTCCATGTGGATACCCTCGGCTGCTCCCTGGAGAAGGCCCGCGTCCTCTATGGGGGAGAGGTTTTCGAAGGCGATTTTGATCTCAGGTTCGAGGCCCCTTACCCCTATCGTTTTAACGCCCAGATCCAGGGGTATCCCCTGGCTGAGGCGATAAGGGAGATTCCCGGAGCCGGTTTGTCCCTTGCAGGCCAGGCGACTGCCAGGATCAGCGCCTCAGGGGATCTTTCCGGGGGAGATTCAAACCTGTCCGCCGCGGGGGGGCTGGATCTGGTTTTACCCTTCAGGAAGGAGCCGCTGGAGGCTCGATTCGAGATGGCCGGCCTGTACGGCACCGATGGCCTGAATGATATTTCCCTTTCGCTGCTGACCGATACCCTGGAATTTCAGGCAAAGGGTTCGGCCGTCGGCGAGGGCCCCGATCTTCTTTTTTCCGGCAGAGAAAAGGATCTGGGAAAGTGGAGTTTTATCGGCGGGTCGGCGATCTCCGGTTCCGCCACAATCGATGGCCGCATCGCAGGGTCATGGAAGGAACCACGAGCGAGCATCGACGCAGTTCTGGACCAGCCGGGTTTGGGACCGTTTGTCGCAAGTTCCGCGGCCGGACACCTTGAAATCGACTCGAAAGGGGCAACCCTTCAATCTGTCCGGCTGGAGATTGGCGGCACTACCCTGGTCGGGGAAGGGCGCTATCCCTGGGATCGGGAAAGGGGAGTCCCGGCATTCTCGGTTCGAGTCACCGACGGCGAGGTTCAGGATCTGCTTGGGGCTGCAGGTCTGGAACCTGTCGTGACGGGAAGGGTGGAAGGCCGGATGGAAGGGGTCTTTCGGTCCACGGGGCCGGAGGCGGATTTCCAGGTCGCGTTGATGTCAGGTACCATTTACGGGGAGGGTTTTGACAGGTTCGAAGGGAGAGGTTCCTGGCGAACGGGGGCGATGGAGGTAGACCGGTTCCGGATTTTCAAAGGGGACGGGTCCCTGGCGGGCGACGGAAGCGTCTCGGATGGGGGTTACCGGCTCGATTTTGATTCCTCCGATCCCCTTTCCCTTGAGGACGTGGACAATCTTCGCAAGATCAAGGTGCCGCTTGCCGGGAAGGTGAATGTCAGCGGGACGGTTCAGGGAGAGTTTGACGGGGCGGCCCCCGAAGTCCAGGGGACCCTGGACTGGGAGGAGGTTTCTTTTGCCGGCAGGAGCTGGAGGGGCGGGGATGTACGGTTGACTATCCGGGACGGGACG